>CAYVGM010000018.1:0-20581 GCA_964451125.1 uncultured Chitinophagales bacterium | reverse complement strand
GAGGAAGTTATCAAGCCAGTTAATAAAAACCCAGTCTGCTTTTAAATTTAATTTTTTTTCTATTTGCCCTATGGCTCTGTTTAATTTATACCAATAGCTAATTGTTGTCAGTGCATCATTTAGCCTGCCAAATTTTTTAATTTCAGTTCGCTTTATTGTCTTATCAATAAAATAGATTTCGTTACTGGGGTTATTTAATTCTATCCATTTTCTTATTGGTAGCGTATCAGGCATTATACATATTACACGACATTTAAGTGCTAATAGTGACTTTGCGAAAAGTTGCATAAATGCCTCCTTGTGTCCGCCATTTGATGTGTCAAATAATACAATAGTCTTCAAAATAGCATTAATTGTATTTTCCCAGAATTGATTTAATAAAGACCTTCAACGGTCCAATTTTTGAAGATTTCAGATCACGTGCAGCAAGTGCCTGATTGTATGATATTGCATAATGTTCTGCTAGTCTTATATAAGGAGCACTAGCAGTGTATGCCGGAATTTCTTTGTTTTTATCCCCATCTTTATAGATAAGATATGCCGGCTTTTCCAGCACTAGACCAAATACATCTACAGTACTTCCATTTCCATAATTTACAAATCTTTCCTTTGGCCAATGAAAGTCAATAGTTCCAGCTGGGGTTAGTCCTGAATACTGGATTATTTGGAAGATGTCATTTAAGGGCATATTTATACCAAGGTCAAATGTTAAGATAAGCTTACCCCCAGGCTTTACAATTCTAGCCATCTCTTTCACTCCTTGTTGTTTTACTGAAATATCATCAATGTGCTCCAGAACAGAAATGCAAAAAACTACATCAAAAGACTCATCTTTAGCTGTTAATTTTGTCATGCCATCATTATGGAAATTAATTCCTAAGCTATTTATGAATGACTTACGTGCGCCGAAATGTGAATGTCCTTCAACAGCATCATCAATTATATAATCCGGATCAAATCCTGTTACATTTTGTGCTCCAACTAATTCTGCCAATAGAGCTGTAAATGGAGTGTTTCCGCAGCCAACGTCAGCCACCTTCATCCCTTTCACTAAATCTGACTCTATGATAGCAAATGGAAACTCCCACATACGTGCAGCATAGTACATCGGTTCGTAAGTTATCTTGTTATGCCATGTAAATCTTGATTCGTTAATTTGTTTATGATCTTGCAATCCATGTTTTTTATGAAGTGCGGCTAATCTATCATTAACAGAGGCAAACTTTTCCGAAAATATTTCATCTGCTTTTGCAAATCTGGAATTTGAGGTCATTATAAACAATTTAAAGTTGAGAGTTGAATGTAAAGGTAATGGAAATCTAAGTATTAATAACCCATTGAGAGTCAATATTTATAATTCCAACTGAGGGGTTATTCCAATCTTCAAGTTCTTTTTGAGGCAGTATCTCAATATTTGTAACTGATGGAATAAATTCTAAATGTCCGTTTATACATCTGGCACCTAAGTTTAAGATGTATATGCCGGCTTTAAGTTGAGGATTAAAGGAGGCTTCTATCCGGTATTTGCCAGCCTTTGTAATATTGAGAACCGGAATTGTGGAAGTGCTTCTACATTCGATTATATGAGTTCCTAATGTGTCTTGTACGGCAAAACCTATAACCAACTCCTTAAGTTCTGTATAACATTCAAAATCGAGTAAGAATTTTATTGTTTCATTTTCTTTTAAATCCTGCATATCAGTGAGGAATGTAATTTGGGTCAGCGTAAAATCATAACTTTTTGTACCTCCTCTTGGAAAGGCAGACAACTGAATATAATTATCAATTTTACTTCCGGCTACATATCTGTTAATTATAGTGCTTATTTCGCCTGTAGAAATGAGTTGCCCATGCTCCAAAAGCATTCCTTTTTTGCACAGTCCTTGTACTTGTGATAAGTTATGGCTTACAAATAGAACCGTCTTACCTTGCTGGGTGGCAGCATCGTTCATTTTACCCAGACATTTTCGTTGGAAACTGGCATCACCTACAGCCAATACTTCATCTAATATCAAAATATCTGTATCTAAGTGTGCGGCAACAGCAAAAGCTAAACGAACGTACATTCCGGAAGAATAGCGCTTTACAGGCGTATCTATATATTTTTCAACCCCTGCAAAATCTATGATTTCATCCATCTTTCTACTTGTCTCATTTCGCTTCATCCCTAAAATTGCACCATTCAAATAAACATTTTCTCTTCCGGTAAGTTCTCCATGAAATCCGGTGCCCACCTCGAGTAAAGATGCCAGATGCCCTTTATATTTTATTGTTCCTGTTGTAGGTGCTGTTACTTTAGAAAGCAATTTTAATAAGGTAGATTTACCGGCTCCGTTTTTACCAATTACCCCCCACACTTCTCCTTTTCTAATTTCAAAATTGATGTCTTTTAGTGCCCAAACATAATCAGAGCTTCCTTTTAGTGTTCTGTCATTCGTTTCACCAATTTTCAGGTAAGGATCATCTTTGCCTCGTACCTTATACCACCAGCGATTTAAGTCATGGCTCAACGTGCCAGTCCCGATTTGTCCAAGCCTGTATTGCTTGCTAATGTTTTCTGCCTTTATTACGATATCAGACATAATCTAAACGGTATCGGTGAAAGTTTTTTCAGTTTTGCTAAAAATATAATAACCGCATAAAAGTAAAATTAACATAACAAATATGCTGTATATCATGCTATTAATACTGGGAGGTGGAGTTCCAAAAAGGCTGTTACGGATGGCATTTATAATGTGTAATATTGGATTGTAGTTAAGAATAATACGTAAGACACCACTTGTAGCGGCTAGTGGTATCATCAAAGTACCATACATAAGTAATTGGATGCCAAATTGTATTAATAACGCCAAGTCTCTGTATTTTGTAGTTAGCGATGTTACAATCAACCCAGTACCTAAACCTAAGCCGGCCATCATAATAATATAGAAAGGAAACAAGATTATTGTGGGCTGGATTGTTAAGGTTGGTTTCGACATACTCCACAATACAAGAACGGTAACAATAAAAAGCAGAAGCTGAATAAAGAACCGGATGAGATTAGAAACGACAATAGACAATGGCAGGATTAAGCGAGGAAAATAGACTTTGCCGAAAATAAAAGCATTGTCCTTGAATGTAGTCGAAGTTTTTATAAGACAATCGGCAAAATAACTCCATGCGGTTATACCAATTAAGTTATACAATACAGGATTTATCCCATCAGTCTGTATTTTGGCGGCTCGTTGTATAAAGATAAACATAGCCGTTGTAAGTACAGGCTGGATAAAAAACCAAAGTGGACCGAGAACTGTTTGTTTGTAGTTGGTAACGATATCCCGTTTTACGAACATCCAAAGTAAATCACGATAATGCCAAACATCTTTTAAAGATGTGAGGGAAATGCTAGCATTAGGCTGTATAATATTAGACCAATCATCTTGGGGCATATTCTAATTGTATTATTTTCGTTTAATTACACATAAACAAGCGCTTTTCATTTGAATAAAAAAGACTGCGTGTGATTTTTCCAATATGGCAGATATTATTTTATAGTAATTAAAATCATTAATATTTATATCTTCTATAATAAAAATACCACTATCACCAAGTAGGTTTAATGCAAAGTTGAGTGTATTAATGTTTGCCTGTGAATTATGAAGTCCATCGTCAATAATTAAATCAAAAGTACTATGTTCTAGTTTAGTTCTTAATTCTTCAAAAGAGTCTGGTTGGGTTTGGTCTAAGAAAAATGTTTGAATTCGATCTTCCTGAAATAGTATTCGCTTATCTATATCTGCACCATAGACAGAGGCATTCTTACATGCGTCTCTGAAAGCCCTTAGTGAAGCTCCGGGTTTGCCGTCAACTCCCATATTTGATAAGGTGTCAATATTATTTGTACCTAACCCAATTTCTAAGATTTTTATTTTATCGTTCAAAATATTACGTAATACTTCCGCATATATCAAATAATAGTCATGAGTTGTTGATTTATCTGAGCCATAACTTTTGAACAGTGCTGCAAGGATAGATGCGAACTCAGATTCATTTGTTCCTTTTGAAATGTAGTCAGTTACAGATAACACCCTTAAGGGACTTTTACAGTTTTTGTCTGCTAATCTGCCAAGACCGTGCAATGATTGATTGTATACATTTAAAGTGTATTCATGTGGTGTAGGTTTGAATTTTATATCACTATAGTAAGTGTATGCATTATGATAAATTTCTTTGATAGCACCTGGTATTTTGTGTGGCTTATAAAGTATCTTTAGCAAGTTACTCGTATTAAATAAATTCGTTACAGATTTTGGCAATAATCCCTTTGGTTTATCTGTCATATTTTAGTAAAATTAAAATGCAAAAATAGTAAAAATGCTGCAAAGAAGCTGATTAAATTTAGAGTTGGTCGTTATGATGTCATTTATTTTAATTAGTATATTAACGCAATGTTGTATCTTTACAACAGTTAGAGGTGAATTTTCCATTAAGATTTCTATTTAATAAAAGCGATATATGCTAAGTACACCCATCCTGTTTTTGATTTATAATCGCCCTGAAATGACCTTTAAAGTATTTAATGCAATTAGACTTGCAAGACCTAAATACTTGTTTATTGCGGCAGACGGACCAAAACACAACAAAGCAGATGATGAATTATTATGTAAGCAGAGTAGATCTATTCTTAATCTTATTGACTGGGATTGTGAAGTTAAAACACTTTTTCGTAAGCAGAATCTAGGATGTGGCATTGCTGTTTCTGAAGCGATTACTTGGTTTTTTAGTTTTGTAGAGAATGGGATTATTCTTGAGGATGACTGCCTTCCTGACCCTACTTTCTTTACTTTTTGCCAGCAACTATTGGAAAAATATAAAGATTGTCCACAAATATCAACGATAAGTGCGAACAATTATCAACTTAAATACAAACACAAAGCATCCTACTATTTTTCAATTTATTCGCACATCTGGGGATGGGCAACATGGCGCAGAACATGGGACTTATACCGTTATGAAATAAATGATTATAATAAATCTATCTTAATGAAACACATCAAAAACAAGGAAGAAATATTATACTGGGATAATATATATAAAAATATTGATAAGTTTAAACAAATTAATACATGGGACTACCAACTACAATACATGAATTTTAAGCACAATATGATGAGTATCGTTCCGAGTGTTAATTTAGTTCGGAATTTAGGTTTCTTTGAAGGCACACATCTGATATCAGATATTCCCTCATATCACTATAAAATCAGATATGGCAGTATTCATGAAATCATCTATGAAAATAATATTGCTATTGACACCAAAGCAGATGAGTTTTTCTTTAACAATATGCTTTCTACTAATACCAATATCTTTCAAAGGGCTAAAGGTATATTAAGACGTGTTGTTTCTAAATTAAAAAAATCATAAATGAATCTTCTACGACGAGTACTTAATAAGCTAAGATTTTACAACAATTTAGGAAAAAGAAAGAACATTATTATTGAGAATTATTTTAAATCAACTTCCTCAAGGAGGGTGTTGTTGAGTTATGTTGCAACTGCCTTTAATGAGGACAATTTACACAACAACAAACATACAAACATTCACACAACCCGTATTATTGCTGAACTATTTAATGAGCTCGGGTATGCTGTAGATATTGTTAATTGGAATGATGATTACCAATGCGATTTTAATAAATATGCACTTGTTTTTGGTCTTGGAAAAACAATAGACAATGCACTGACAATGAGTAACAGAAATTATAAGGTGATTTGGTTTGGTACGGGTTGCAATCCTTTTTATAGTAATGTAGTAACAATAAAAAGGGTTCTTGATTTTTATATCAAGTATAAGTGTTATCTCATCGAGTCTTCAAGATTTATTGCTGAAGATTGGCCTCTTCAACATGAAGTAGCTGATTGGATTATTTTGCATGGTGATAAATTTGCATTATCTACCTATCGGAACTATAATATATCTTCTATTAAAGCTCCCATTTTTATCAATAATAATATTCCTCTTAATAAGAAAAACTGGAACACTGCTTCCAAAAATTATATTTGGTTTGGTAGCCACGGTGCAATTCATAAAGGATTAGATTTAGTATTAGATGCATTCCTGGAAAATGATGGTGGAGGATTAAATTTACATATTTGCGGAAATATAAAAAACGAAAATAGATTCTTTGATTGTTATAAGGAGAGAATTGATGCAGTAGATTACATTCATTATCATGGGAATGTTGATATTAACAGCAAATTATTTGAAGACCTGATGTTAACATGTGGATTTATCATTTTCCCAAGTATATCAGAAGGAAACAGCCCCTCTGTAATTACTTGCATGGCTAATGGTGGTATAATTCCGATTGTAACAGCCAGTGCCGATATTGATATTACACATTACGGAATTGAAATTAAAGAACCAACGAGTAAGTCTGTGTTGGAGGCTGTAAGAATAAGCCAAGAACTGACACTTACAGAACTTCAGACTCAAGCAACTGAAATATTAAAGACATCACAACTTTGTCATACATTTGGATCATTCAGAAATGAACTTAGAAAGCAAATAAATGAAATAATACTAAAACAAGATGAACTCAAATAAATGTAAAATATGCAGCAATAAAACAAACCTACTTTTTAATACAATCGTATTAAAAAAGTATGGTGTTAATTACCATCAATGTAGCGTATGTGAATATATTCAGACAGATGAGCCATATTGGCTAAAGGAGGCATATTCTTCAGCAATTACGAACCTCGATATAGGATTATTAAGTAGAAATATATATTTTTCAAGTGTTACAGAGCTTCTAATTAAATCTTTCTTTAATTATAAAGATCGGTTTGTTGACTTTGGAGGCGGATATGGTGTTTTTGTCAGACTTATGAGAGACAAAGGGTTTAATTTTTTTAGATATGATACCTATTGTGAGAACATATTTGCCCGGAATTTTGATGCAAATATTAACGAAGACAACAAAAAATTTGAGTTATTAACATGCTTTGAGGTATTTGAACATCTTGTAGATCCAGATGCTGAACTTACAAAAATGCTAGATTGGTCAGATAATATATTATTTAGCACTGAAATAATTCCAAATAAGAAACTCAATTCACCTGAAGATTGGTGGTACTTTGCACCAGAAACAGGACAACATATATCCTTTTTCGCAGTTAAATCAATTCAAATGCTTGCCAACAAACACTCATTAAACTACTATATTATAGAAAATAACCTACATCTGCTAACAAGGAAAAAGATTAGTAAATTTTCTCTAAGACTTTTTAACTCTAAATTATTTAAAAAGATTATACTTTACAAATACAAGACCCAATCTTTGATGCCTACGGATTTCATAAATCTACAAAATAGCATATGAAAATTTTGTTTGATTATCAAGTGTTCAATTGGCAGAAGAAGGGGGGTATCTCTCGATTTATTTCAGAGATTATCGCAAATCTAAAAGTTCAAAAATCAAATAAGATAGCCTTATCTGTAATAAACTCTGTAAATATACACTATAAAACTAATATGTTATATAAAAGTAGCATAAGAAAATATGCACTATATTTCTATTTTCTATTTAAACACGGAAAACGTGCGTTAGGCAGATTTAACTACTTTTATAGCGTTGCACTTTTGGAATCACAAAAATTTGATGTATTTGTCCCTACTTATTATGACAACTACTTTCTACAGTATATAGGCGACAAGCCATTCGTTGTAATCGTACATGATATGATTCACGAGATATTTCCTGAAATACTTGTCAATAGTAAACAATTGATAGAACAAAAGAAGAATTTAATATACAAATCCAAAAAGATAATTGCTGTTTCTATTTCGACAAAAAAAGACATCTTAAAATTTTATCCAGACATTGACCCTCAAAAAATAGATATTGTACACTTGGGATTTTCAGTAACACAAAAGGAAATTCTTCCAAATATAAAACTGCCAAAGGATTATATATTATTTGTAGGAGAAAGAGGTGCATATAAAAATTTCCATTTCTTTATAATGTCTTTATACAAGCTATTATTAGAAGACAATAAATTACACATACTTTGTATAGGTGGTGAAACATTTTCAGACGAAGAATTGCACTTATTTAAACAACTAAATATTCTTGATAAAATTCAACAATATTATGCCAAAGACGAAGAATTATATACAATTTATCACAAAGCAAAAGTATTCGTTTTTCCTTCAAGATACGAAGGTTTTGGCATTCCAATACTGGAAGCTATGGCTTCAGATTGCCCCGTAGTGCTTTCGCAATCAAGTTCATTTCCCGAAGTTGCAGGAGATGCAGGTGTTTACTTTAAATTAGACGATGAAGCAGATTTATACATAAAAGTGAAAGAAATGCTAGATAATGAAGATCATCGTAGTTTTTATATAAAAAAAGGAAGAGAAAACATCACCAGATTTTCATGGTTAAATACTGCGACAAACTGCCTTAATGTTTTCAACGAGGCTCAAAATTAATATATACAAATGCTATTCTGATGCATTTTTCAAAATAATTTAGTATATTGTATCTGATTTTTAGTAACTTTAACTATGCAAGAAACACTAAAAAATAATGATTAAGAATACTATACTATTATTATTAATTACTTACTGCGGTTTGTCTTTATCACAAACAAAAGTTGTATCCCCAAGTAATAATCAATCATTTGAAACAAATGAAAGTATTAATATCACTTGGAATGCAAAACAGTACAATCGTTTCTATACTATCCAAATATCCAATGATAGTAATTTCTTAAGCCTCCTTGTAAATTTAAGATTAACCACTAATACTTATCAAACATCATTTCCAAGCATTGGTAATTATTATCTCCGTGTGCGTTCCAATAATGATTTAGCTTGGAGCAAAGTACAGTTTAAAATAATTAAAGGCATACAACTAATACCGGGACTATACGCTTGGTTTTCTGCAGATACACTTCTGGATGTATCAGGTAGTTCTATTAATTCATGGCAAGACAGAAAAAATAATGCCAGATTTGCAAGCCAAACGAACCAACCAAATAAACCTCTATTTCAGAACTTATGTCAGTTAAATAACAAACCTACTCTAAAATTCTCAGGAACGTCATTCCTTGACTTAAATGTTAGCATGAACACACCTCTTTTTTCAATGTATATGCTTCGTAATATACAACCGGGAAATCCTACTGCGCAATATGTTTTAGCTAGTGACCCGGACGGGGGTATTTATGCAGAACAAGCTGCAGCAGATCAAGGCCCCGGTGTTTTTTTTCCTTACTCAGGGATAAATTTTTTCTATAATGAATCGCCAAGAGATACCTCTTTCTTTATTTATAATCATACATCAAATGCAATATATAGAAACAATAACTTACTAAAGTACTCTGGGCAAACAATCTCTAATCAAAATTTTGTAAGAATTGGGGCGCGTGGTAGTACACTGGGCTTGACAGGAAATATCGCTGAAATAATTTATTTTGACCGGATTTTAGACTCGACTGATAACAATACTGTTACACAATATCTCTCAAAAAAATATAGTACTCCTGTGAGCTTTGGTTTGGATTCGATTCTAAGTAATTCTTTATGTGATTCAATAATAATACAAGCACCATGCAATAAGACATATAGATGGTCTAATGGAGCAACCACACAAACCATTAAGGTTCCTTCAAATAACACTTACGGTTTGTGGTCAGAGGATTATTTTGGAAACTCTGGTTATGATGAAATTAGCACCTATCCTTACCGCAGACTTGGAAATAAAACAATTGTAATCTGTCAGGGTGAGAGTGTAACAGTAGATTTAGCTACACCAAATAATTTTACTTTATTATGGAATACAGGTGCCAATACTAAATCTATTACTATTAACAATTCTGGACAATATATTGTTAAAATTACAGATCCTCTTGGATGTTCTCTTTTTGATACGTTAAATGTATTAGTGAACCAAATAAGCCTCTCATCTCCTGTTATCAACAATAACCTTACAGCTTGTGCTGGAGAAAAATTATTTTTGCTTGCATTAACAGAATTTGATTCTATAAGGTGGTCAGACAACTCCGCTAATAATAATTTAATCCTTAATACCTCAGGCACTTATTCCGTTTATGCAAGAACATACGGTGGATGCATATTACACGATACCTTCAACGTTACCATAGCCGGCCAAGCCCCTACGGCAGATTTTACTTCAAGCTCTTTATGTCAAAATGCAATTACCAATTTCACCGACTTATCAGCGCCTCCTGCCGGTGATGTGATTACCTCATGGAAATGGAATTTTAGCAATAACAATGTCGCTACTTTACAAAATCCTTCTACAATATTTACTGCATTAGGTACTGTTTCTGCTGCACTTAAAATTACTACCAACAGAGGCTGTTCGGATTCACTGTTTAAAACATTTACTGTTTATAAACGCCCTAAAGCAGGCTTCTTTAACTTATTGGCATGTTCAGGCAATCCTACCACTTTCGTTGATACCAGCCGTGCCGGTAGTGGTACACTTAGTACGTATTTTTGGAATTTTGCCGGATTGGGTTTCAGTAATAACATTACACCTGTTTTTTCATTCCCAGATGTTGCAACGTATAATGTTTTCCATCAGTTGACCAACTCCTATGGCTGCACCGATACTATCACCCGTCCGGTTTATATCAACCCTTCACCGGTATCAAATTTTACATTCGACTCGGTTTGCGTTGGAGGCACCTCCTATACTTCATTCAAATACCTTCCTACTATTCAGTCTCCATTTACCATTGATATCTTCAATTGGGATTTTGGCGATGGTGTTCAAAATAATAGTGTAAAAAACCCTACTCATACTTTTCCGGGTGCTGGGGTATACAATGTGCAACTTTATGTACAAGCTTCCAATCAGTGTGTAGACACTATCCAGAAGGAAGTTCGCGTATTCGAGCCTGTCAATGTAGATTTTGTTACCTCAGCCACACAGTGTGTAGGCAAAAACATTCAGTTTACCGATATTTCGACTTCACAAGGATTGCCGATTTCAAACTGGAATTGGTTCTTTGCCGGTGAAGGTTCTTCTTCTGTTCAAAACCCCACGCATGCCTTTAACCAGCAAGGTAATTATGAAGTACAGCTTACAGCTTCTAATTCTATCGGATGCAGTGGCACTAAACAACGCTCTATTGCCGTATCTGATGTACCTGCGCCAAATTTTACTTTTACTCCAAGCTATGGCTTACCTCCTTTAGTAGTGAATTATACTAACCTCTCCCCTGCAAATGGTGCTTATATCTGGTCATATGGAGATGGCACGTTGCCTGTTACGGGATACAACCCACCTGCTCACACGTATTCCGGCGTAGGTACTTATCCTATCAAATTAATATCTACCAACTATCGTGGCTGTACTGATTCAATAATCAAGTATATCTTGGTTGATCAGGCATATATTGATGGGGTAATGGTGGAAGTACGCCTGATTCCGAATGGAGATTTTTATAAAATACAAGTTGCCATCACCAATAACAGCAATATTGAAATTACACAAATGGGCTTGAGTATCCAGTTGGGCAATGGGTCGGTTATTCGCGAAAACTGGACAGGCAGTATTTTGCCGTCACAGACCATCAACTATTCTTTCAGCGGAGAAATAAAATTGGCTAACGAAAATGCTATTCCTGTAATTTGTGCCAGCATTGACAATATAAATAATCAGTCTGCTGAAAATCGCACCGACAACAATACAACTTGTAAAGAAATAAGCATTGGCAATTTTGATGTGATAACTATTTATCCTAATCCTGCTAATGAGAGTGCTACGTTTGGTATCATGTTACCGAGAGATGGGAAAGTTACCATATTATTAATAGATGCATTGGGTCAAATAGAGTACAAAACAGCATTTAACGGGGTAAAAGGGTATAATAACCTGAATGTTTCTTTATTGCCTCTGAATGCCGGTATTTATATTGCAGAAATAATCTTTGACAATAATATTTTGTATAGAAAACTGGAAAGATCTGATAAAAAATAGACCCGTTTAATTAATTATTCTTTGTACAAAGCATCTTGAACTGATACTAATTGAGTTTTGTTATCCAATCAGTTCTAACAAATATTGTCCATAGCCACTTTTGAGCAAAGGTTGGGCTATTTCGTTGAGTTGTTCTTTGTTAATAAAACCCTTGCGATAGGCTACTTCCTCAATACAACCTACTTTTAACCCCTGCCGTTGTTCTATTACCTGCACAAACTGTGATGCCTGCATGAGCGAATCGAAAGTACCCGTATCCAGCCAGGCTGTACCTCTGTCGAGTATGCCTACTTTTAACTTTCCTCTGTGCAAATATTCCTTGTTTACATCCGTAATTTCATATTCGCCCCGTGGGCTGGGTTGCAGGTTCTCAGCAATATCAATTACATCATTGTCATAAAAATATAAACCCGGTACGGCAAAATTTGATTTTGGCTGTTCGGGTTTTTCTTCAATTGAAACTGCATTTAACGCATTATCAAATTCAACAACTCCATATCGTTCCGGGTCAGAGACATGATAAGCATAAATCACACCACCGTCAGGATCATTATTTTTTACTAATAAATCTTCCAAACCTGTACCATAAAAGATATTATCTCCCAATATCAGAGCCACTTTATCATTGCCTATAAAAGCTTTGCCAATTACAAAAGCCTGTGCCAAACCATTTGGTACTTCTTGAACTGCATACTGAAAATTGCAGCCGTATTTTTTCCCATCTCCCAATAAGCGTTGAAAGTTTGGCATATCGTGTGGTGTGGAAATAATTAATATTTCGTTGATACCGGCCTGCATCAATACTGACAGCGGGTAATAAATCATGGGTTTGTCGTAAATCGGCATGATTTGCTTAGAGATTGCATAGGTAATCGGGTATAAACGCGTACCCGAACCACCTGCTAAAATTATTCCTTTCATAAAATAAAAACAAAAATACACAGTTAAACAACATTATTTGAATATGTTTGCCCTGAAATTTTGCAGATTGATTTTTTTAGGTTAATTTCGTGTTAATACATTAAACAACTACATTATATGGCAGAAAAAACGTTTAAAATCTTAGTCGTAGATGACGAACCGGATATTCTGGAATTTTTAAGTTATAACTTGGAAAAAGATGGCTTTGAAGTTGAAACAGCAGAAAACGGAAAAGTGGCTCTGGAAAAAGCCAAAAAAAGCCAGCCGGATATTATTTTGCTGGATGTGATGATGCCGGAAATGGACGGTATTGAAGCTTGTCGCAGCCTTCGGGAAATGCCACAATTTGAAAACACCATCATCGCTTTTCTGACCGCACGCACTGAAGACTATTCACAAATTGCAGGTTTTGAAACCGGAGCAGATGATTATATCAGCAAGCCGATTAAACCGAGAGTACTGGTTTCCCGCCTTAAAGCATTATTGCGCAGATACGAGGCCAAGGAAGCAAAATCTACTTTTCTGGAAGTCGGTAATATTCAGATTGACAGAGAGCGTTATCTCATTATCTTTAACGGTAAGGAAATGGCTGTTCCTCGCAAAGAATTTGAACTTTTATATCTGCTTGCCTCCAAACCGGGGAAAGTATTCAAACGAGATGAAATCCTCAATGAAATATGGGGGAGAGATATCATAGTAGGCGACCGAACTATTGATGTACACATCCGCAAACTGCGTGAAAAATTAGGTGAAGAACTAATTAAAACGGTAAAAGGCATCGGGTATAAATTTGAAGAAGTTTAGCAAGAATTAGCGTATGAGAAGTACACCTTCTCCAACAATTATAAGCTTATTAGGAAGTCTGGCAGTGGCGTCATCGTCCACTGCCTTATTTTTAATCATAGCCACTGTTTTCAGGCTGAACTATGCTGTTGCATCCATCTTTGTGTTTTGCGCTATCGGCTTTTTTATCTCATTTATCGTTTTCCGATTTCTTCTTATTCGGTTTATTTATAATAAAATTAGAATTATATATAAGACAATCGGCAAGCCATTAAAGTTTGAACAGGAAATAAAAGAAGGCAGCGGACTAATGGTAAAAACGGTAGAACGAGATGTGGCAGAATGGGCGCTCAACAAGAATAAACGCATTCGCGAATTACAGAAACTGGAACAATACCGCAAAGAGTTTGTCGGCAATGTATCGCACGAACTGAAAACGCCCATATTCAATGCTCAAGGGTATATTGAAACCGTATTGGATTCGGATATGGACGATCCGGAATTTATCCGCCAGTTTTTGGAAAAAGCCAACAGCAATATAGACCGTCTGGAAAGCATCGTCAGTGATTTATTAGAAATCTCAAAATTTGAAACCGGAAGAATACAGCTCGAAAAGTCGGCATTTGATATTGTTGCATTAATTAAGAAAGTATTTTTCCAGTATCAGCATTT
Source organism: uncultured Chitinophagales bacterium (assembly GCA_964451125.1). Taxonomy (GTDB): domain Bacteria; phylum Bacteroidota; class Bacteroidia; order Chitinophagales; family JADIYW01; genus JADJSS01. The sequence goes on along the minus strand of CAYVGM010000018.1, from coordinate 6,204 downwards.
GGCAGAGCAGTTCCACACCAAGCTGAAAGTACATGGTGATGAACATATTTATTTTGTTTTTGCCGATGAAAAACGCATCATGCAAGTGTTGGAAAATCTGATTTCGAACTCAATAAAATATGGCAGAGAGGGTGGCAAAACAGATATTTACATACACGATCTGGATGAACAATATTTGATAGAAATAGCAGATGACGGTCCAGGCATACCGCAACAGCATCTGGCAAGGGTGTTTGAGCGTTTTTATCGGGCAGACAAGAGCCGCAGCCGTAAAGTTGGAGGTACAGGGTTGGGTTTATCTATCGTAAAAAATATTATAGAAGCACACGAACAAACCATCAACGTGAGCAGCGAAGAAGGTAAAGGCACAACGTTCAATTTTACTATTCAAAAATATATTGAATAGAATAGTCAGAAAATTCAATTAAAATCAGATTTGATTACACATGAAAAACCATCATCGGCACTTTGGTGTGCATGGCCATATAGTGTGTATTGCTATGTGAAAAGAGTTGTTTTATAAATGATTTTTTCTCTGTGGACATAATTAATAAATCTGTGCTGTGCGCTTTACAATATTCTTCAAAGCCTTTCTGAAACGAACCGGCCAATACAAAATTCAGTTTTACTTCTTTTTGACTGTATGTATTGATTAATTTCTCAATTTTAGCATCGTCATTAAATACATTAAAACTATGCGTATCTACTTTCAGTAAATCTAATTTATTAACACCCATGACATGTGCAAATTCAAGGGCTTTGTCAATAACCGGAAGGTCATCTTTACTGAAATCATCAGCAAATACAATATGGTCAAACTCAAAGTGTTCATAGTCTTTAGGTACCAATATAACCGGACACTCACAATTCTCCAGAATATAAGAAGCATTGCTGCCAAATATTTTATTAAGCACGGTGCTGTTGCCTGTAGTTCCGGCCACCAATAATTCGCATTTCAGTTCTTTGGCAATGCGGTTTAAATCTTCCGTCAGGTTTCCAAAAATGATATGTGTTTTTACTTTGATGTTTTTTTTGGCAAGCGCTTCTTCTATCGGCACAAATTGCAGGCGGGCATTCTCTTCCATGTCTTTAAAAACGGACTCTGTAAAGACAAAATCAGCACCATAAACGGAGGTGTACATCATTGGGGAATACATGTGACACAAGTGCATTTCTGCTCCTGAGCGCTGAGCAATAATTTCGGCATAGCTAATTGCCTTGAGTGAAGTTTCGGAAAAATCAACCGGAATAAGAATAGTATTCATGGAAATATTTTTGCTTAAAGTTAATAAGATATTCGAATGGTGAATAATGATTTTTATCAGGGTGGGGAAAAATAGCATCAATTAATAACTATCCCACTACATTTACTTCTGCTTCCAGTGTAATGCCGAATTTTTCTAAAACAGATTGTTGTACTAGTTGTGCGTGCTGCCATATTTCCAAACCGCTTGAATTTCCATAATTTACAATGACCAAAGCCTGCCTGGCGTGATTGCCCGTATTGCCCGATTTTTTCCCTTTCCACCCGCATTGTTCTATCAGCCATGCCGCCGGAATTTTTATCTTGTTTTCGGACAGAATATAATGCGGTATTTCCGGATATTGCTGAAAGAGTAACTCAAATTGCTGTTGGGGTATTTCCGGATTTTTAAAGAAACTGCCCGCATTGCCCATCTCATTCGGATCGGGTAATTTACTTTTTCTGATGGCAACCACCGCATCCGATACATCTTTTACAGTTGGATTTATCTTGTTTTCTTCATGCAATATTTTCTGAATGTCGCCATACTTGGTATTTATTTCTGGATGTTTGGATAATTTGAAAGTAACCGAATAAATAAAATATTGCCCTTTGGCGTCTCGTTTAAAAATACTGTCGCGGTAGCCGAAAGTACATAACTCTTTATCAAATTTATACAAATCGCCCGTCGCTAATTCAATGGCTTCCAGTTCTTCAAAACAGTCTTTCATTTCTACCCCGTAAGCACCGATATTTTGTATAGGAGCCGCACCCACCGTACCCGGTATCAACGATAAATTTTCCAATCCGCCATAGCCATGCTCTACGCAATACATTACAAAACTATGCCAGTTGGTTCCAGAAAAAGCAGTAAGCCAGATATGGATTTCATCTTCTTTTATTATGCGGATGCCAACAATTTCATTCTTAATCACTAATCCGTCATAATGGCTGCAAAATAAAATATTGCTGCCTCCGCCAAGAATCAGGTGTTTGTTTTCGAGGTATTCAGGGGTTTTTAAGAGCAATTGAAAATCCTCCAGAGATTTAATGCTTACGAAGAGTTTGGCTCTTACATCCAACCCAAAGGTGTTGTATTTTTTGAGTGAATAATTTTGATGGAAGTACAGCATATAAGGCAATAAATATAAGTGTAATATCAGACATCGGATAATGACATCAAATATTTTTGCGCTATATTTCAAGTTAATACTTTAACCTGCCCACCAAAGGTTAGTTCACCTGTCAAAAAATAGCTAAATTTGCAGTGGCAGGTTGCGCTATCGCTCCGAGCAATCGGGGAGGAAAGTCCGGGCAGCACAGAGCAGTTTGACGGATAACTTCCGTAAGCTGAAAGGCTTGGAAAGTGCCACAGAAAATGGTCTCGTTTTTTAGCGAGAGTGAAAAAGTGCTTTTGCAGCAATGCATAAGACGGGCAAACCCCAAACGCTGAAACACCATGTAAACCAACGCTGATATAGGGCGGCTCGCCTAATGTTGGAGGGTAGGTGGATAGATCTCGCCAGTAATGGCGAGACCAGATAAATGATAGTGGCTGCAGTTGAGAATAGGCGCATAAGTGTCCAATTTCAGCATGCAGTACAGAATCCGGCTTACAGACCTGCCGTTTTTTTTATGGTCACTTTTTCCAAGGCCTTAAATTCCTGATAATAGCCTTTTATGATAAAATCGGGATCTTCTACAATATGTTCGTCCGTTACAATGCCTAAGCATACACGGTTGTTATAGCTGATAATACTGATACCCACGCCGAGGGGTCCGGTTTGAGGCACCCAAAAAACGATATCATTTATCTTTTGTCCTCCGATATAAATCGGGTGGTTGGGACCCGGCACATTGGTAATCACGCCGGTAATTTGTGTACCTAAATAAGCGGCTAAAATGTCTTCAATTTTAGTAGGTAAAACATCAGCCATAATATTCATTAAATTGTATATCAAAAAAGGCTCGAAAGAATGTTTTAGCAATTCCGTTTTGGCATGTATGTATGCAATGCGTTTTTCGATTTGGCGCACATGCACGGGCAGTTCTATTGACAACATCCCGATTTTGTTGTGAACTCTTATTTGTTCGTCTTTTTTGCGAATATTTACCGGCACTACAATACGGATAGGTTCATTCAGCGTTTGTTTATGTCTTAGCAAATGCCTGCGTATGGCTCCGGTAATCAAGGCAAGTAAAATATCATTTACTGTTACCCTGTATATTTTCCCCATGGCTTTGATTTCATCTAAAGGCAAAGCTTCTGACCAAGCAGCTTTCTTGCGAAACGAAAGTTCACCTTTATATAGGCTGTTTTTTACTGTTTTGCCGAATAATAGTTTGGCTACTTCTTTAGAAACATGAACAGTCTCAGTAAGGGTTTCTTCAATTTTGTTTCTGTTTTTAAAAAAATCTTCCGCTTGATGATACCATTCTTTACCCGTTTGCAAAAGATGAGAAAATTCATCCATAACGGTATGGCTGTGTATCACATCAGGCTTGTCTTCAATAGCAGGAGGGGGCAACAGAGAAGCTGTCTTTGTTTTAGCGGTTAATGAAAACAATACTTTTATCAAAGCAATGCCGTCAGCTATAGCATGATGAATGCGCCAAAGTAATACACTGCCTCCATTATAATTGTCTATAAGATGCACTTGCCATAAGGGTTTTCCTTCCGGCAACGGTTCGCTGATCAGCTCACTGATGATTTGTTGAAGTCCTGCATATTTTGTTTTGTCGGGTAAAACTATGCGCTGAATATGCACATCCATATCAAAGGTATTGTCAGCACGCCAGTAAGGTTTGCCCAACTTGTGTATTACTTTTTTCCTAAAACGGGGATGAATGAGTAGCCGTTCTTCCACTACCTTTTTTAGCTGGTCAATATTAAGAGTTGTAGCTAAAACCATTTTTCCGGTGATTGTTACAAGGCTGTTGCGTTTATTCATATCATACATGATATGATCCACTTTGCTTAAGGGTTTATCCATTTTATCTTTTTTCAGGAATAAGATACGCAAATCCTGATAAGGAGAGAAGATATATTTTAATTCTTATCCGAAGTAAATTTAAATACGCTATTTTTGCAGAAATAAATATCGGGATGTAGCGCAGTCCGGTAGCGTACACGTCTGGGGGGCGTGTGGTCGCAGGTTCAAATCCTGTCATCCCGACAAATTTTAAATACGTTTCTATATGACTATCTTGTCTATTATATATATTGATGAATTCAAGTAATAAATGCAATTTTTTTTGCATAAAATAATATTTTCCAATTATTTGCTCAAATGTGAAATATGACTTATTTTAGATTAAAAGTTGACATAAGTGTCAATAATTGTAAAATTAAAGAATGATATAATGAATGATGAATTAGCGAATAAAATGTTTTCTGGAGTATTAGGAGTAATAGTTAATGGAGTATTAATTGTAATAATCTTAAAGATAATCCTAATGGTTTTTGGAAAAAAAGGAAATATGGAGTCAAATGATTCTAATGATAAAAATATTAAATGACAAATCTATAATGGCACATACCTAAAAATATTGAGAATACTATTGTGTTACACAATGGGTTGAAAGATGTGAGGTGTTGGTTTCACCACTCAATACCCCCACTAATTGGGACATCTCTTTCTAAGTAGGCATAGCCTCTACATTATATTGTTGCAGGGCAGTCTATAACAGAATATTAGGTATGTGCTGATTTTTGAAAATATGGAAAGTGAAAATAAAATACATGAAATCCACTCATTGCTGGGGAATTTAAGAATGAGTGTATTAATATATAAACTATTTGATATTATAAATTCTGTTACAGAGAATTCAGAAAAAATACAATCCAACCATAATAAGGAATTTGAAAATCTAATAAAGTTATTAAATGCACTTGCTGGATATTCTGTATCTATAGAAGAAAATAAAATAATACTAAAGAAAACACTTCTAAAATCATACAAATTTAAAATTGAAAATATTCAATATATCTTGTCAAATAAAGAAAAATATTATTCTGAATTTTCCATAAAAAAGAAAAGTGGCAAACTTAGAAAAATAAATGCTCCAATTTCTTGGCTAAAAGCACTATTAAAAGACATTACAACTTTACTATATTTATTAAGAGTTCCAAATGATAATTCTTTTGGTTTTGAATTACAAAGAAGTATAGTTGATAATGCAAGATTGCATATTGGAAAGAGGGTTGTACTTAATATTGACCTTAAAGATTTCTTTCCTAATATCTCATACACTCAGGTGAAGAATGTCTTTATGAATGAACCTTTTATGTTGAATGAAGAAATTGCTGAACTTTTAGCTAATTTAACTACTCTTAATGGTAAACTTCCACAAGGTGCATCCACATCCCCTGTTATTTCAAATTTTGTTTGTAATAGGTTAGACAAAGAGTTGATTGAATTTTGCAAAGCACACAATATCACATACTCAAGATATGCTGATGATTTAACATTCTCTCATACTTATAATATTTCATACAAGCAACAAGATTTTATAAGAAAGATTGTTGAAGGAAATTCTTTTATTATTAATAACAAGAAAGTGAGAAAACAATTACCACATCAAAGGCAATGTGTTACAGGAATTACAATAAATGAGAAGCTGAATGTTAGAAGAAAATATATCAATGAAGTAAGAGCTATTCTTGATAACTGGAAAAAATATGGGTATGTTCATGCTTTAGAAAGATATTATGACGTCTATGCTATTGGATTTGACAAATCCTTATCATTGGTTAAACTGCTTACAGGAAAAATAAATTATATAGGCATTGTAAAGGGTAAGACAGATAGCATTTATCTGAAACTACAAAAACAACTTTATGAATTAAAACAAAGAGATATTACTCTTACTTAGATACACAAGGTGTTATTCAAAAAAAGGACACCAAAAAGGATACCTTGCATACATAGGCATATAAAACTCATTATAAATCAATGTAG
>CAYVGM010000017.1:11542-20796 GCA_964451125.1 uncultured Chitinophagales bacterium | reverse complement strand
CCGAAAGTCATAAAACCATTCCAGCCTAATGCACCGATGTGAACATGAGCTACAGTCCAGTCTGTATAGTGAGATATTGCATTTACACTTTTCAAAGACAGCATTGGACCTTCAAAAGTAGCCATACCGTAACATGTAACACCGACTACAAAGAATTTCAAAATAGGATCTTCTCTTACTTTATCCCATGCACCGCGAAGGGTAAATAAACCATTCAACATACCTCCCCAACTAGGTAAGATCAACATGATTGAAAAAGCAGTTCCTAAGGATTGAGCCCAATCCGGTAAAGCAGTATATAATAAATGGTGAGGACCAGCCCATATATAAATAAATATCAAAGACCAAAAGTGTACGATACTCAAACGATAGGAGTAAACAGGTCGATTAGCAGCTTTTGGAACAAAATAGTACATCAATCCCAAATATGGAGTAGTTAAGAAAAATGCCACAGCATTATGACCATACCACCATTGTACCAAAGCGTCTTGTACACCGGCATAAACTGAATAACTTTTCAAAAATGAAATAGGCAATTCAATAGAGTTTACGATGTGCAACATAGCTACTGTAACCCAACCGGCTATAAAAAACCAAATACCAACATAAAGGTGTCTTTCTCTTCTGGTAAGAATAGTACCAAACATGTTAATACCAAATACTACCCATACCAAAGTAATGGCAATATCTATAGGCCATTCCAATTCAGCATACTCCTTTCCGGTAGTATGTCCTGTGGTAAGTGTGAGTGCGGCGGCAACAATAATTAATTGCCAGCCCCAAAAATGGATTTTACCTAAGAGATCGCTGTACATTCTTGTTTTCAGCAAGCGTTGTATAGAATAATACACCGCAGTGAAAATACCGTTACCTACAAAGGCAAAGATAACTGCATTAGTATGCAGTGGTCTCAATCGCCCGTAAGTGGTGAAAGATAGGCCCAGATTTAATGAAGGGAATGCTAACTGAAATGCCACAATGACACCCACCAGCATACCTACCACACCCCAAAGAATAGTTGCCATAGCAAATAAGCGAGGCAACTTGTTGTCATACTTAAATTTTTCGAGTTCCATCATAATACGTGTTTATTTATTATTATTCTTATTATCGTCAAACAGGATACGATGGGCAGGAGAATAATCATCATCGTATTGACCATTTTTTACTGACCATAAGAAAGCAAGTAAAAATCCGGCGGCAACACTGATACTGGCGATAATTAAAACTACTATTGCACTCATGTCCCTATTTTATTTCAAGTTCAAAATTATTTTCAAAACGTTTTTGTTAATCTGACACTATTCAAGCAGTAACATGATTTATATCATATTTTAGAAGTCCTCTTTTCCAAGCATAGATATAACTCATGCTGAATGTAAACAAAATGATAAAGATGGAACTGCTGGGCATTAAAATTGCAGCAATTAATGGTGATAAAACACCTCTGACTGCAAAATACAAACCGATAATATTATAGATAACAGAAATCACAAAACTAGTAAGGATAATACGCTTTGCATCTTTGGCAAATGCAAAAAATTGTGGCAATAAAGTAAAATTCTCAGCCTGTAAGATAGCATCACTTGCCGGTGTAAAATTATTCGTATTTTCAGAAATGGCAATACCGACGTTGCTTTGTTTTAGTGCGCCTGAATCATTAAGTCCATCTCCCAGCATAGCTACATTTTTATGTTGAGTTTGTTGCAGATGTGCAATATAATTAAGTTTATCTTCAGGTAGTTGATTAAATAACAATTCCGGATGCACACCGAAACGTTGACGAAGATTGCGTTCTTCTCCTGCATTATCTCCGGTAATTAACGATAATCCGTAGTGCATAGATTTCAAAGATATTAAAATTTTGTCTAATCCGAAACGATACGCATTATGAATGGAGAATTTTCCTAAATATTGCTGTTCTATTTTTATGTGTACTTCCGCACTTTCTGCCGTTGATTTTTTACCTGTAACAAATTCTTCTGAACCGATTAATACAATTTGTTCATTTACCCAAGCTGAAATACCTTGACCCGGTATAGTTTTAAAATCTTTAACATCCAACATTGGGGTATCTGAAAAATAATCTACAATAGCTTTGCTAAGCGGATGATTAGAATGAACGGTGACTGATTTTATAATTTGCTTTTGTTCATTATTCAACTCTATTCCTTCAAAAATTATTCTCAAAGACTGATTTTGAGTAATTGTACCGGTTTTATCCAATACTATATGATTTACTTTTCCCATTTCTTCTATCACAGCGGCATGCCGGATATAAAATTTATTAAACCCTAAAATGCGAACAATATTTCCATTGGTAAAAGTAGAAGACAATAAAAGAGCACAAGGACAAGCCACAATGAGTATGGTTGTAAGCACATTGAAAGCCAGCTTGTATTCATGTTGTAACAGCCAGTATGTACAAGAAATTAAAGCAATACCAAACACTATCCACGTGAAGTATTTCCCGATAAAATCAACATAAGAATCCTTGTATTCATCAGATTTCTTAAATGCTGATTTATTCCACAAATTAGTAAGGTAGCTTTGTGTAACTTCTTTAACCACCATGAGCTCAATTTTGCCCGGTATTTGTTTACCGCCAGCATATATGATTTCACCAATTTGTTTTTGTACCGGGATACTTTCGCCCGTAACAAAACTATAATCAATCTCAGCATTTCCTTTAGTCAGAATGGCATCAACCGGTATTAATTCATTAGCATAGACTTCAAATACATCGCCATATTTAAGCTTGTCTAATGTAGTAGGTATAGTAAGTTTTTCTTTAATTACATTGACTGTAATAGGAAAGAAGGATTTGAAATCACGGTCAAAGGAAAGTGATTGATAGGTTCTGTCCTGCAAAATTCGTCCGGTGAGCATAAATAAGACAATACCTGTCATACTGTCGAAATAGCCTGGTCCTGTATTGGTATAAAGTTCATACAGACTTCTTACAAAAGTGATGATAATGGCCAAAGCAATCGGTACATCAATATTGAGATATTTATTTTTCAGACCACCCCATGCTGTCTGAAAAAACTCTGTAGCGGAATAGAAAAAGACGGGTAGGGTTAAAATCAAATTTATAGTTCTGAAAATATGCTTGTAACCGTCGATTTCTTCGCCACTGATACTAAAATATTCGGGAAAACTCAAAAGCATGATATTACCAAAACAAAAGCCGGCTACACCAATTTTATACAGTCTGCTTTTATTGTATGTACTTACTTTGGTGTTGTTGATGGTATCAAACGAGATATAAGGCTCATAACCGATACCGGTGAGCAATTCTGCAACCTGACGAACACTTATAACTTCTTTATGAATTACAATAAAAACTTCTTTTTTTTCAAAATCTACTTTTGAAGTTACAATGCCTTTATTTAGTGTATGCAGATGCTCTAACAGCCATAAACATGAACTGCAATGCATTTGAGGCAAATACAACGTAAGATGAATTTGTTTTTCATCTTGAAACTGAATAATTTTTTGAATAATTTGTTCATCATCTAAATAAGCGAACTTATCCTTGCGAACCTCAATTTTTTGTGAGGTGCCCGGATGTTCATTGATGTCATAATATGTGCAAAGCCCGTTGTTATTTAAAATTTCGTAAACGGTCTTACATCCGTTACAGCAAAAATATTTCTCCTGGAGGTGAATGGATTTTGTGGTGCATTCATCGCCGCAATGGTAGCAGTTGAGCTTGGAGGTCGATAAATCAGGTTTGAGATTGCTCATGCAGCATTGGTTTTTGCAGTATGAAGTTTTCTTTGATATAAATAACTTCCTGAATCTGTTCTTCGAGTTCTAATAATTCTATACAGCAAAATTTATAGGTTTTACTCCATTCAGGTTGTTGGATATAATTATTGGTCAGGTTTCTGATTTTTTGAAGTATGTCAATAATGCGTTTGTGCGCTTGCAAACTGGAAATAAAAGATGGTTGGTTATCACTTTTACTAATCAATGGAAAAATGATAAGCTTATCTCTGCGAATCATCTGTAAAACTTCTTCTTTCAGTTTTTTAAACAATAAGACTAGCAAGTGTTCGGTTTCAATATAAAGGTGTTCATCATGCAATTCCTGAAAATAAACAAGAGCTGCTTCAAACTGGTGTTTGATATGTTCAAAATGCTTATGCTCTAAATAATGACAAAGCTCATCAGGAGTATATTTAGTAAAGTCCAACGTTGAAGCTACTTGCACTACACTTATTTTTTGGTAAAAGTAAGTAGCTAACTATGTAATTCAACTTGAGTTACATCAACGGAAAACATGATTTATATCAGGTTTATATGAAATTGAAAACGGCTATGGGTACTATGATGAATGAGAAAGATTTCAGAACATTTTTAGTTTATAATAAAATATATTTAAATATAAACTATTATTAATATAGTATATTGTCTTATCCGCCAATCACATCTCCTGCGCTGTCTTCAAAATTATTTTTCTTTTTCGTCGGTGTAGTAGGTTTATTGTCATTTTTACCAAAACGATAGGTAAATGTAATTGTTCCGATTGTTGATTCCCAAAAGCGTTTTGTATTTCCTGAAAAAGTACTGCCGGAGTTATTTACCCCAAAATACATAGTATGAAATACATCATTGACATTTAGGGCTATTGTTCCTCGTTTATCTTTAAGAATATCTTTTTTGAAGCCTATGCTTGCAAAGACAAACTGTCTGATTTTTCCCTGCAAATATTTAAAAGGACTTCTGTAATTGACCATCAGTTGCAAACTGGCATTCTCCCAGAATGTAAAAGTGTTCATAATTCTGAAGTTGTATTGAAAGGATTGTGCTGATGTATAGGCTGTTTCTGTAGGGATAGATCCATTCAATTTATTATAAAAAAGGTTTACATTTCCCATTACACTCCACCACTTAAATATATTTCCTCTTATTGTAAATTCTGCTCCGGCATTTTGCCCTGTATTGAGGTTATCGAATGTAACAATAGATAAACCTGTACTGTCCACAATTCTATAACGCGTAAACATATTCTGTGTATTGCGATAGTATAAAGTAGTGGTCAAAAATACACCTTTTTTAAAGGAAGCAGTATGGGTCAATTCGAGGTTGTGCGAATAAGCTGGATCGAGGTTAGGATTTCCGGTGAGAATATTGAACGGATCCTCTCTGCTTGCAAAAGGGTTGAGTTGTTCAGGCTGTGGTCTGTTAATGCGCTTGCTGTATGATAAAGCTATGTCGTTGTTTTTAGGCAGTTTAAAAGAAAATGAAGCAGAAGGAAAATAATCAAAATAGTAGCGCATATTGTTGATTTGCTGCACTGACTGAATGCCCTTAACTATGCTATATTCTAAGCGCATACCTAACTTATAACTAAATTTCTTATAAGATCCGCCATAAATGGCATAAACTGCATTTATGAGTTCTTTGTAACGGAAAGCATTTGTAAGAGAACTGTCTGTAACTGTTTGTTGAAAAGTGTGATTGACAGAGTCGGCATAAAAATCATTCAGTAAATCTCGGTATGACATGCGGTATCCTGTTTCAAATTTTGCTTTAGCTTTTTCAAATGGTTGGGTATAGTCTGCCTGGAAATATGCAGTATGATTTTTATTTTTAATAGTGTTAGATTGCAAAAAAGGTATTTGTGTGTATTCTGTTTTGTTTACATCGTAATTGAGTTGTGTGAATTCTGGATTTCTGTTGCGTAATACAAATGCATAATTTCCGGTAAGTACTAAATCTTGTGTATTGCTCTTAAAGGTGCGTCTGTATGATGTAGTAAATTCTGCATTATAGTTGCTGTTTCTATCCTTGTTGTAGCGATTGAAACCATACAAGAATGCTGACGCCGTATCTGTAAGGTACGACTCTGATTTGCCTCTTGAAAACGAAAGATTATTGGAAAAAAGTGTATTGAACGACCATGTGTTTTTTTCATTTATATACCAGTCTGTTGTGTTGGAAATAGTGTTATTGATGTTGTCAGAAGTACCTTTGTCGTTAGATAAAATATAATACGGCATTATGTTTTGTGGAAAATTAAAGCGAGTTGTATTTCCACCCCAGTAAGATTCATTATATCGAATAGCATAGCTGGTAGAAGACGATACTTTTTCGTTTCTGTAATTGAGTGTTACGCCTGAATTGAAGTCGTATTTCGTAGCATAGCCAATATTAAAGTTTCCGTTTAAACCCTTATAGGCTGACTTTTTCAAAATAATATTAATAATGCCAATATCTCCTTCAGCTTCGTATTTGGCTGAGGGATTGTTTATAACCTCAATACTTTCAATAGTATTAGCAGGGATTGCTTCAAGAATAGCTTTGGTATTTCCTGATGTAATCCCTGACGGACGACCGTTTATATATATTTTCAAATTGGTAGAACCTCTGTTTTCTAAATTTCCGTCGGTGTCCACATTCAAAGTAGGCACTTGTTTTAGCGCATCTATTGCAGTTCCGCCTGCTGAAAGTGTATTCTTATCGACATTGAACACTTTCTTTTCTGCATTTAATGTCATCATACTCTTCTCCGCTTTTATTTCCACTTCATCAAGCACTTTTGCATCTTCATTTACTTTGAGTGTGCCTAATTTTACATCCACATGATCGGGAGGGAAAACTTTAAGTGCAGGAATAATATAATCTTTATAACCTAAAAAGCTGACAGTCAATTTATAAACGCCATAGGGAATAGTATTTATTTCAAAATTTCCCTTATCATCAACCAGTGAACCGAGAATAATTGTAGAGTCTTTTAGGTTTTGAATAGTAAGAGAAGAATATTCTAATGGTTTTCCCAATGAAGCATCTACTACTTTTCCGGAAATTCTGCCGGAGGCAGGAGGTTGGGCAAATGAAAATAAAATACTGCTGAAAACTAAAAAGAAAAACGATTTCATGCGGCAAAGATAAGATTTGCAATATGTTGCAGTGTGTTAAATCTTATTACATCAATTTGAAATTATTTAGCTGTTTTTAGTAAGCCAAAAAGCAAAAAGCACCAGCCTGTGATGAAACTCAACCCGCCTAATGGTGTTATCGGTCCGATAATTTTTAGCAAGGATTCACTGATTGACAAAATATCTTTACAAGCTAAAATATACAAAGATCCGCTGAAAAGAAAAATACCTGTACTGAAAAGCAGGGAAGCTGTTTTGAAAGCCGGAAATGCATATTTTTCAAATAAGAAAAATGCGATAAACAGCGCAAAAGTATGATAAAACTGGTATTGCACACCCTTATTCCAGATTTCTAAACCATGGTCATCTACAAATTTGCGTAGCCCATGAGCACCAAATGCTCCCAGCATTACTGCTGTCATGCCGAATAACGTTGCCAGTATAGCGTATTTTTTCATAGTATTGAGTTGTTTTTATTATTATTCCCTGATTTTGCGGACATAGTCCAGTTTATATTGCATGATATCAGCAATGGTTTGTGCTCGATATTTTGCCATTTCTGCTTTTTCTCCTTCAAATAATTCATCAACACTTTCTTTCCAGTGCTTCAGCCAATGCTCAAATTCTAAAGCATTCATAGGAAATTGCTTATCAACTTGATAATGTGCTTCAGTTACATTACCTCTGTAAATATTACTGTCTAACAAAATGCTGTCCCAAAAATCGGCAATTGTTCCTAAATGCTTGCGTAAATGCTCCATGACCGTATTTCGAAAAATAGTTTGAAGCACTTCATCTGAAAGTAATTTGCCATAAAAATATGCAACTAAAATTTCTATATCATTTCTTGACGTAACATCCGGTTTCATGATGTAAAAATACCAACCTACGAGGTTAAAATTGTTAATTTAATGCTATTTATGTTTAACCTGCGAGGTGCTTGGCTATTTTATTCCAAAGTACTTCAACTAATTTAAGTTTGGATTGTCTGCTCCAGCCTGCAACATGCGGCGTAGCTGTCACATTGGGAAATGCCAGTAATTCCTCATATACATCAGTATGGTGTATCTTGTTTTTTGTGAGTGGTTCATCTTCAAAAACATCAACGCAAAAGCCATAAATTGTATGTTGTTTCAATGCGGCTAAGATGGCTTGCGTATCACATACTGCCCCTCGTGAGGTATTGATTATTGTCGGTTTTTTATCACAAGCTTTTAAAAATGCTGCATTGCAATAATGGTGTGTTTCAGCCGAATAGGGTACGTGAAAACTGATGACATCTGCTTCTTGCTGCAAATGGTGTAAAGTGGTTTGTTCGATATTTGTTAGCTTAATTTCCCTATATGGGTCATAAGCCAGTATGCGAACATCAAAGCCAGACAGTTTTTTTGCAAATGCTGCTCCGGTATGCCCAAACCCGATGATACCTACTGTTTTTCCATCTAACTCTTCGCCTCTGTTGCATTCTCTATTGAAAATCCCCAGCTTAAGTTCGTTGTTAGCCAATGTAATCCTGTTAAACAAAGCTAACAGTAATGCCAAAGCATGTTCGCCAACAGCATTTGCATTGCCTTCAGGAGAATTAAAACAACTTATTTCTTTTTCTTTGCAATAGGCTATGTCTACATTTTCCATTCCACTGCCTACTCTGCCAATAATTTTTAAATGGAGTGCATGGTCAATAATATTTTTATCTATTCTTAAATAAGTAGTTATTATTAATAATGAAAAATGGTCAATGATTAGCTGCAATTCTTCGTATGTAATATCCGGCTTAAGTATTACCTGCCAGCCTGAGTTTTCCAGCTGCTGTTGAAGATAAGGGTGAATATCAGCCGTTATCAGTGCACGTTTAAGCATTTTCTTTTTCTATTCGTTTAGTTAGTGCAATATAGTCTGATATACTGAGTTGTTCGGCCCTTTTATTGAAATATTCTTCTTTGAGAATTTCCGGATTTACTACACCTTTTAGTGCAGAACGGAGCATTTTTCTTCGTTGATTGAATCCGGCTTTAACAATAGTCTTAAATAGCTTAAAATTAAAATCTATCAGCACTTTTTCTTTTCGCTTCATTGTTAGTACACTGCTCATTACTTTTGGGGGAGGAGAGAAGCTCTGCGGAGCGATATCGAATTCGATTTTTACATCATAAAACAATTGGGTAAGAATAGAGGTGATACCATAATCTTTTTTTCCGGGAGCAGCTGCAAGTCGCATGGCCATCTCTTTTTGAAACATGCCAATACAAACGGGAATCTTTTCTTTATAATCTAATACCTTAAAGACAATTTGTGAGGATATATTATAGGGAAAATTTCCGACAAGCATTGCCTCATCTTTAATAAGTTGATTAAAATCTGTTT
>CAYVGM010000017.1:6235-11532 GCA_964451125.1 uncultured Chitinophagales bacterium | reverse complement strand
TAAAACATCTTGTTCTATAATTTGCAATTTTGCCTTACCGAAATGCTGATACAGATATTCAACGCATCTTTTATCCAGTTCAATACATGTCAGGGATGCTTTTTTTTCTAATAAAAGTTTTGTCAAAGCTCCGGTTCCGGGACCAACTTCTATTATTTCCAGCCCGTTATTTTGAGATAAAATAAGCTGAATAATGTCATTCAATACATTATTGTCAGTTAGGAAATGCTGTCCATAGGATTTTAAGGCTGTCACATTTTTCATAAAATTAATACATTTATTATGCCTGATAACTCTCTATCTTTACCCATCTATAAAAAAATGTATGATAAAACGAGCGGACAAAAATACCAAAAGAACCTTACTTGTACTAACTACTAAAGACAAAGTAATGGATTTGCCTTACTTTGACGAACAACAAAAGAAATTTATCCAAAGCAAACTCGAAAAGAAAATAAACGTATTTTTTTGTACCAAAGAAAATATGACCACATTTGTATACATTTATGGATATACAAAAGAAGGGAATAAATACGAGCAACTTGAACACTTACGCAATGATGGCAATCTTGTATATGTTCAGTTAAAAAGCATACTCGAAAAGGATATTTTCTTAGAGTGCAATATTGATTTGGACAGTAAACAGATTAGAGCATTTTTAGGTGGATTGATATTTTCTGATTACGAGTTTTTGAAATATCGACCTAAAGAAAAAAAATTCGACCTTACTGTTACGATTCCAAGTGCCCTGCTAACCAAAGAAGAAGTTGATCATTTGAATATTCAAAAAGAGGCTCTGAAAATTACCAAAGATTTTGTAAATGAACCCGTTTCTTATTTGACAGCCACGCAATATTCTAAGGATATGCAGGCAATTTGTAAAGAAGTGGGAATTAAAGCAACAGTCTGGTATCAAAAAAAGATAGAACAGGAAAAAATGGGCGGTATTCTGGCTGTAAACAAGGGCAGTTTAGAGCCTGGCACTTTTAATATACTGGAATATAAACCGGCTAAACCCAAAAACAGCAAACCGCTGGTACTAGTTGGAAAAGGCGTGGTGTTTGATACAGGTGGCATTTCGCTAAAACCCGGTGCCGGCATGGAGGCGATGAAATGTGATATGGCAGGTTCGGCTTGTGTTGTTGGTGGAATGTATGCAATAGCTAAAGCAAAATTAAATTATCATATTATCGGCTTGATACCTGCGGTTGAAAACCGGCCATCCGACAGAGCCATTTGTCCGGGAGATATCATTACGATGTACGATGGAAGTACCGTAGAAGTGCTTAACACGGATGCAGAAGGTCGTTTGATTTTGGCAGATGCATTACATTATGCAAAAAAACTTAATCCGGAATTGGTTCTGGATTTTGCAACATTAACGGGTTCCGCCATGCGGGCAATAGGTAAAGAAGCAGCTGTTATTATGGGAACTGCTGATAAAGCGATCAAAAAGAAGATTCGCAAGGCTGCAAATAAGAGCGGCGACAGAGTAGTTGAGTTTCCAATGTGGCGAGAGTATGGCGAGTACATGAAAAGTGATATTGCCGACTTGAAAAATTTAGGTCCGGCCGAAGCCGGTTCAATTACCGCAGGAAAATTTCTGGAATACTTTACTTCATATCCCTGGATGCACTTTGATATAGCAGGTCCTGCCTTCGTAACTTCATCTTATAGTTACAGAGGAAAATGGGCTACCGGCTATGGTGTCAGATTATTGTTTACCTTTGTGAAAAATTTGTGTAAGGATGATAGTGAAAAAAGAGAAACTGAGAGTAGGCATAACGCTGGGTGATGTTAGTGGAGTTGGTCCCGAAATAATTATGAAAACTTTCGCGGACGAACAGATTTATAAACATTTTACTCCTATTTTATTCGGTAACCCCAGAGTGTTATCGTATTATAAAAAAGCCATTGATGGTGTCGAAAAATTTCAGTACACTACCGTTAAGGGTTATGGCAATCTGAGTAATAATTCTTTGAATATTATACCTGTATGGGAAGAAGAATTTCAAATCAACATCGGACAACCCTCGGAAACTACCGGAAAATATGCTTTCAAGTCCTTGGCTGCTGCTTGTTCGGCTCTCAAAGACGGGAATATCGATGTGCTGATAACTGCTCCAATAAATAAAAAACATATTCACTCCAACGAATTTGCCTTTGCAGGACATACAGATTATCTCAAACAATATTTTGGTGCAAATGAAGTGCTGATGCTGATGTCGTCAGACAAGATAAAACTTGGTTTAGTTACCGATCACGTTCCAATCAAAGAGGTAGCATCAAAAATTTCAAAAGATAAAATACTTCGCAAACTGCATATTTTAAATGCAACACTGATGGAAGATTTTGGTATTGACAAACCTCGCATCGCCGTGTTGGGATTAAACCCGCATGCCGGAGATGGCGGACTTATCGGCACAGAAGACCGGGATATTATTTTGCCAGCAGTAAATGAAGCAAAAAACGATGGTATGGTCGTATTTGGCCCATATCCTGCTGATGGATTTTTTGCTTCGGGTGCTTATGCAAAATTTGACGGCATCTTAGCCATGTATCACGATCAAGGTTTGATTCCGTTTAAATATATAGCAGGAGAGGAGGGCATCAACTATACGGCCGGATTAAAAGTCATCCGCACTTCGCCCGACCATGGAACAGCCGAAGATATTGCCGGCAAAAGCATTGCTGATGAAAGTTCATTCCGTCAGGCAATATATGCGGCTATAGATATTTACCGAAACCGGGAAAATTATTATGAAATGCGCAGTAATCCGTTGATAAAACGGGCAAAATTTCAGGAAGAAAGATAGACTTTAGTTTAAAATCGTTTTACTCCTTCAAATTCTTTCATAAAAGCAACTTTGTTTTTTGCAGCATGTTCTTCAGGAATATTTAATTCGGTATTAAAATAATTTTCGATAACCGGAATCAGATTTGCTGTCTGCGGACGGTCAAAATACAATCTGCCTGTACGGCGTATGATGAAGTCGGAAAGATTGGTACACAATTCATTTTCCAGACAATACTCCATTTCTGCCTGCAATAAATGATTTTGGAATTCTTCTTGTGCTGCTGCTAAAATATAGGGAGTGTTAGAACCATATTTCAAAACAAGTTCAGTAACATCATCCAGATAAAATTGTTTGTATAGCAACTGTATCTCACGAGCAAATTCTTGAGGTTCTGTTTGCAAATCACCACCGGTTAGTTGGATGTCTGCCGTAGTACAAGGCTGAAATATTCGGTTTTCCTCTTTGCTCAATTGCTTGCAAACGACATTCACACTGCGTTCGGCCATTTTTCTGAATCCGGTTAGTTTGCCGCCCGCAATTGAAATCAAATTGGAATCAGAAATAAAAATCTCATCTTTTCTTGATAAATCAGAAGGCGATTTTCCATCTTCATGTATCAGTGGTCGTAAGCCCGCCCAGCTGCTTTCAATATCCGTAACACTCAAATTGACTGATGGGAACATGTGATTGACAGCATTCAACAAGTAAGTAACATCTTCAATATCAGCAAAAGGATAGTTTTTATCTTGTTTGTAATTTGTATCTGTTGTGCCGATATACACTTTATTTCCTCGAGGAATAGCAAAGATCATTCTGCCGTCTATCACATCAAAATAGGTGGATTGATAGAGTGGAATGCGTTCTTTTTTTACCACGATATGAATACCCTTGGTCAAGTGCAGTCTTTTCTTTTTCAGCGAATTGTCTTTCTCCCGTATTTCATCCACCCAAGGGCCGCAGGCATTGATTATCTTCTTCGCTTTGATAGTAAACTCAGTATTGCTAATGGCGTCGTGAGCAAGAACACCATTAATCTTTTTATTCTCGTCGTACTGCAAACTTTTACAATTCACATAATTCACGCAAACTGCCCCGCGTGCTACAGCTGTTTTAAACACTTCTATTGTGAGGCGGGCATCATCACTGCGATATTCGACATACATACCGCCGCCTTTTAAAATTTCGGTATTCAGCAAAGGTTCAATGCGCATAGTTTCATCTTTGGTCAGCATATTGCGACGTTCATCTTTATCTACGCCGGCCAGCCTGTCATATACATATAAGCCCAGCGAAGTAGAATATTTACCCAGAGAGCCGCCATCAATAATAGGCAATAACATGCGCTCCGGAATAACGATATGCGGTGCATTTTTATGTAAAATGGCGCGTTCATGCCCAACCTCACGCACGATGCCAAACTCTAACTGTTTCAGATAACGCAAGCCGCCGTGAATTAATTTAGTAGAGCGAGAACTCGTGCCTGATGCAAAATCATCTTTCTCTATCAAACCGATTTTCAAACCACGAGCTGCTGCATCAAGGGCAATGCCTGCACCGGTAATACCGCCACCGATGACGAGCAAATCAAAAGTTTCGTCTTGCAAAGTTTTTAGATAAAGCGATCGGTTTCGTGCAGAAAATGACATGATAAAAAGTTTATGTATAAAGATAAATCATTACCCAAAAAATGTCTCGAGCAAAAGGTTAAGAGATAGTGAAATAATTAGAGCTTGATTGTTTTTTAGTTAGAAGGATTAATTTTAATATTTGTATAAACTAATTTTTATATTTCATGATAATAAGTTATAGAGTTAAATGCCATTTTTTGAGGGCATAAATTAAAATTAACGAAAAATTTATTAACCTGAATTCGGGATCAGCGTTTCAATTTAAAAATAGCTGATTTTTTGATATAGAACACTTCCTATTAACTTCTCTTCCTTGTTAAGTTGGAGGAAAAAATGAGAAATCAACTATTTTTTTACCTTTATTTTATTAACCAGAACTCAGGTTAATAAAATTCAATTTAACAGATTCATTTATCCACACCAATTTATTTGTATTTTCAGAGCTTCGTGTTAAATCGTATCTTTGTGCAAAATTTCAAATAATGTCATACGATTTTCAATCACGCCATTTAGGTCCCCGTCCAAATGATGTTCAGGAAATGCTAAAAGTAATAGGAACTGAATCATTAGATCAGCTCATTGACGAAACTGTACCAGCATCAATTCGTTTACAACATGCCCTAGATTTACCGGCTGCCATGTCTGAGGCAGAATATATCAATCATATTGAAGAAATCGCTAAGAAAAATGTAGTAGCCAAAAATTATATTGGTCTGGGTTATTACGGCACGCTGGTTCCTGCTGTAATTCTGCGTAATATTTTTGAAAATCCGGGATGGTACACTCAATATACACCTTATCAGGCTGAAATTTCACAAGGCAGATTAGAAGCTTTACTGAATTTTCAAACAATGGTCTGCGAGCTTACCGG
>CAYVGM010000017.1:0-6135 GCA_964451125.1 uncultured Chitinophagales bacterium | reverse complement strand
CGTGAGCAACATATTAAACGGGAAAAGGCAACGTCCAATATCTGTACTGCTCAGGCATTATTGGCTATTATGTCCGGTATGTATGCAGTTTATCACGGTAGTGAAGGTTTAAAAACGATAGCCGGAAAAATTCATCATCGTTGCGTGCAACTGGCTTTTGAATTGAAAAAACTGGGATTCAAAAATACAAACGTCTTCTTTTTTGATACTTTACATATTCCATTAGCACATCTTGAAAAACTGAAAGAGCTGTCAACCAAGGCTGAAGTCAATTTTTATTATACCGAAGATGCCGTTCAGATTTCGGTAGATGAAACGACTACCGAACAAGATATTGCTCAAATTGCCGCTGTATTTGCGCAATTAGTCAATGCACATTATTCATTTGAAAAACTCGATGCTACTGCATCACAAATCCCGGATGAACTTATTCGCAAGCAAGATTTTCTAAAACAAGAAATATTCAACAGTTATCAATCTGAGACGGAAATGTTGCGCTACATAAAGCACTTGGAATCCAAAGATTTATCACTCGCATTCTCAATGATTCCTTTAGGTAGTTGCACAATGAAATTGAATGCCACCACTGAGCTTATTCCATTAAGCTGGAAAGAGTTTGCCAATATGCATCCATTTCAACCGCAAAATCAGACTAGTGGATATTTAGAAGTTATAAACAGACTGGAAAAAGATTTAGCAGAAATAACAGGATTTGCTGCCACTTCTTTGCAGCCAAATTCAGGTGCACAAGGCGAGTATGCAGGTTTGATGGTCATACGCGCTTTTCATGTAGCAAATGGAAACGAGCATCGCAATGTGGCATTAATCCCGGCTTCGGCTCATGGAACTAATCCGGCAAGCGCAGCTATGGCAGGTATGAAAATCGTAGTAGTAAAAACAACTGAAGACGGTAATATTGATGTGGAAGATTTGAAACAAAAAGCTGAACTGTATAAAGATAATTTATCTTGCCTGATGGTGACCTATCCGTCTACACATGGAGTTTTTGAAGAAACTATTACGGAGGTCTGCGCCATCATTCACCGGTACGGAGGCAAAGTATATATGGACGGAGCAAATATGAATGCACAAGTTGGGTTGACATCTCCTGCCAAAATTGGAGCAGATGTCAACCATATTAATTTGCATAAAACTTTTGCCATTCCTCACGGTGGAGGCGGACCTGGTATGGGACCAATTTGTTGTACTGCTGAGCTTGCTCCGTTTCTTCCCGGTAATCCTATTGTGAAATCAGGAGGTAATGAAGCTATACCTGCTATTTCGGCTGCTCCTTACGGCAGTGCAGCTATTTTATTAATATCTTACGCTTACATTCGTATGTTGGGAGCAGAAGGGCTGACCAATGCAACAAAATATGCAATCCTTAATGCTAATTATATGAAGTCTTTGTTGGAAAAAGATTTTTCGGTCTTGTATTCCGGCAATAATGGGAGAGTAGCACACGAATTCATTCTTGATTTGCGAACTTTGAAACCTGATTCAGGAATTGATGCTGTTGATGTAGCTAAACGTTTAATGGATTATGGATTTCATGCCCCTACTGTTGCATTTCCTGTTCCGGGAACGCTAATGATCGAGCCCACTGAAAGTGAAAGCAAACAGGAGTTAGACCGCTTTTGTAATGCACTAATCAGCATCGGAGAGGAGATAAAAGCTATTATTAACGGCAATTTTACGCAAAGCGACAATCCGGTGGTAAATGCTCCACATACTTTGCTAGAGATTACTGCTGATGAATGGCAACATGAATACACCCGAAGTGTAGCTGCATTTCCTTTGTCTTATTTGAAAAACATGAAATTTTGGCCGAGCGTAGCAAAAATAGATAATACCTATGGTGACAGAAACTTAATTTGTACTTGTCAACCAATAATTACTTATCAATAATAAACCGGTCACATTTTTTTTGATTTTTATCTATAAAAAGTATTCAAAATCAATGTTTTAAATAATTCAATTTTAGTTTATATCAGTCACAAAATCAAAAAATTTGATATTGTGGCTTGGTTAGCATTATAGAAATTTGTAAAAGAATCAGTCCGCTTATTCTAAATGTAAACAACAAAAATTTAATCTGTTACAAGATAGAGTGAAATAGCAGAAAATACTAATAAATATAGGGTTTTGAAAAAAAAATCGGGTTTACTTTGCGTAAACCCGACAGACCCTAAAGTCTAGAAACATAAAAACCCTGACACAAATATAGTATTTTTTTGTGTTCTGCAAATAAAAATGCGATTTTTTTTCAAAAAAATATTTTAGAATCTTTCTTTACGCTAACTTTCAAAAAAAGCTGTAATTTACTGCATGCGAAAAAAGTTACTTTGGATTGCCATTTTTTGTATCATTACAGGTCTATTTATATTTCTCTATTTTTATAAGGTTGCATTTGCTGATAATGTAAATAACAGTTCCAAACAGAAATACCAGACTTTGCTCATTCCAACAGGGGCTGATTTTGAAAATGTACTCCATATACTGAAATCAAATCATATCTTAAGAAACACCAGCACTTTTATAAAAGTGTCTAAAGCTCTTAAATATGATGTGCATGTAAAATCGGGAAGATATTTGCTGTCCAATAATTCTGGAAACTTTACTATCGTCAAAAAACTGCGTGCAGGTGCACAGGATCCCGTTAAAATCGTATTTAATAATATTCAGAATAAAGAACAATTGGCAGAAAACATTGCAAAACAATTAGAAGCCAGTAAAACTGATTTGCTTAAAGAGTTTAATAATCCTGCTCTGCTTGATTCCATGAATTTGACAGAAGATAATTTTCCTACTATCTTTTTAGCCAATACCTATGAATTTTACTGGAATACTTCAGCCAAAAAATTTGTAGAACGTATGCTGAAAGAGTATAACAAATTCTGGACTGACCGACGCAAAGAAAAAGCACAAGAGTTGAGTTTGTCGCCTACGGAAGCCACCATTTTAGCCTCCATAGTTCAAAAAGAATCAAATCATTATGATGAATACCCGGAAATTGCCGGAGTATATATCAACCGTTTGCATCAAAACTGGCCCTTGCAAGCGGATCCTACTGTTATGTATGCCCTCAACAAGTTGGGTATCAGAAGGCGTGTGTATTATGCAGATTTAAAAATACAATCACCATACAATACTTACATTAACAAAGGCTTGCCTCCCGGCCCCATTTGTTTACCAGAACGTAAGAGTATAGAAAAGACACTTGATGCGAATGACAGCAAGTATATGTACTTTTGTGCCAAGGAGGATTTTTCCGGATATCATGTGTTTGCTGAAACACTGGACCAACATCAAGAAAATGCGAAGCGCTATCAGCAGGCGCTGAATGAAAAAAAAATAAAATAATGTTTGAAGAAACCATACAACTTCGTGTGCGCTACCACGACTGTGATCCCTTGGGAATTGTCTATCATGGGCACTATGCAAAATTTTTTGAAATTGGTAGAACTGAGGCCATGCGTAAACACGGTTTTTCTTATAAACAACTGGAAGAAGAAGGCTATGCCATGCCGGTTGTGGAAATGAATATAAAATATTTTCGACCGGCACGGTATGATGAAATGATGAATATTAAGACGATTATAGCTGATTTTCCTGAAAAGAATATGGTCTTTCACTCAGAAATATATAACGAGATGAATCAATTGCTCACTTCAAGTGAAACGACGTTCGTGTTTGTGAAGAAAGAATCTTTGCGCAGATGTCATGTGCCACATATTGTCATTGATCATCTGAAACCCTATTTTGAAGAGGAACTGAAGGCAATCAAAAAATCAAAAGCACCCAAAAAACATTCGCTCTAAACCATAACTTATTGTCCGTAAGTGATTTTTAAAGTGACATAACAGTTCACCGTTTTTCCGTTTTGTTTTGCAGGATTCCATGCCGGCATATCGTAGATGAGCCAACGGGTAAAGGCATCAAACTTAGGGTTAGTTGTTTTTATAACCACGGGTTCTTGGGTGATGCCAGTAGTATTTACATAAAACTTAACTTCCACATTTGCTTTGTCGCTCGTCAGCGAATCAGGAATATTGAGCTTGTAGCCTTGAATATAATCATTTAGACCTGCGGTGCCGTTAGGAAAAGCCGGCAGTTCGTCGGCATAATCCAGAATTTTAGTCTGTTCTTCAGATGACGTGGAACTGTCATTTTTAGCCTCATCACTAAGGTTGTATAAAAAAGGATATTTCAGCGAATCTTGCCTGCGCATGTCCTGCATCATCTTGTCTACATCGCCACCATATTTTGAATAGAGAATATCATTTTGAGGAGCAGCTTTTTTGGGAGGTTTAAAACTGCAAAGCAGAAAGATGGCAAATAAAGATAGCGTAAAAGTTTTCATACTTAAATATACACAAAAATCAGGCTAAAAAAATAGGAAATGAAATTTCCCAAGTTCAAGTGTTAAAAGCATTTTTTTTGGGCAAAAAATAACATTTTTTCAAACAGAGAGGAGGTTATCCACCCTGCTCTGAATGGATGGTTTTATATTGCGTTTTGTTTAATAAATAAGATTGCATTTTAATACCAAATAAAATTAAATTTCTTTGCGTTTTGACGGGCGGATGATAAGTCGCAATGTTCTGTCATAAGTAAAATAATTATACATCCAACTCAATACTACAGTCATTTTGTTTCTAAAGCCGTAAAGTGAAATTACATGGACAAACAACCAAGCTGCCCAGGCTAAAAAGCCACCCATTTTTATGCCTTTTGTTTCCATCACCGCTTTATTTCTGCCTACTGTTGCCATCGAGCCTTTATCGAAATAGGTAAATGTATCGTGCGTGTTATTCTTGATGTTTTTACCAACTAGATCGCCTTGTTGTATGGCTACAGGAGCAACCATAGCATGCCCTCTCGGATTTTTTTCAGTTGGCATACAGGCTACATCGCCTATTGCATATACGTTGGACGTTGTATTTACTCTACACTCGTTATCAATTAAGAGTCGGTTGCCAATAAATGCTTCTTTAGGAAGTCCATCAAAAATGCAGCCTTTTACTCCTGCTGTCCAAATCAGCGTTTCAGCAGGTATCAAATCACCCTTATCCGTCTTGATTATGTCACCATCATAATCCACAACCCGGGCATTAAGCCAGACATTTACACCAAACGCACGTATATATTTCAAGGCTTTTTCCTGATTTTCTTTGCTCATGGCTTGCAATAATTCTCCACCGCTTTCAAAAAGATGTATCTGCATTTTTGAAAAGTCCAGCTCGGGGTAGTCTTTGGGTAAGATATTTTTTCTCATTTCGCCTAATGCACCTGCCAATTCTACTCCGGTAGGACCGCCACCCACGATGGCAATATTGACCAACTCTTCTCGTTTTCCTGCATCTTTTGTCAAGAGAGCTTCTTCAAAATTTTCAAGAATAAAACTGCGTAAATCCAAAGCCTGCGGTATGGTTTTCATTTCTTTCATCTTGGATTTTACTTCATCGGGAAATGAAAAGAAATTCGTGGTGCTGCCTGTTGCTATAACCAAGTAATCGTATGTTAATTCGCCAATATTGGTGAAGAGCAAATTTCGTTCGGTATCAATACGTTTTACTTCTGCCATTCGGAAAATGCCATTCGGTATATCTTGCATAAATTTGCGCAAGGGAAAAGCGATACTTCCCGGCTCTAGTCCTCCGGTTGCCACTTGGTATAATAATGGTTGGAAGGTATGATAATTGTGTTTGTCGAGCAATACAATTTGGTAGTCGGTATTTTTGAGTGCTTTAGCCGTTTCAATGCCAACAAACCCACCGCCGATTATGACTACACGCTTAAATTTTGCAGGTTCAATATTCAGATTCATTTATGGAAATTTAGTTCAAAAGTACAGTTCTTATTATTTCCCTTGTATTAAATAAGCTAAGCTGATTGGTAGTAAAGCAATTCAAAAAAATTGTATCTTCAACACTCGGAAAATATAAATATGGCACACATTCATTTAATACCAAAAGAAAACTATGCGATTATACAAATAGACAGGGAGAAATCAAACCCGATGAACTATGAATTAGTTGCAGAATTGCGCATAGCCCTCAAAAGCATACAAGAAGATAATGACATTAAAGGAGCGATTTTAAATGGGAAAGAGAATTTCTTTAGTGCAGGGTT
>CAYVGM010000016.1:15332-21342 GCA_964451125.1 uncultured Chitinophagales bacterium | reverse complement strand
TCACCGGAGCATCCGGCTTTATAGGTTATAATCTGTTGGAAGCATCACTGAAGAGAGATTATCAGGTTACAGCCTTTTTACTACCCGGTGATGCTCTTGCCGAAACCTTAAAAGCCAAAAAAGTACATGTCGTTTTTGGTGATATCCGCAATTTGGAAGATGTGATAAACGCTATTCCTCAAGATACAGATATTGTATTTCATTGTGCTGCTTATGTGTCAGATTGGGGTAAACGGGAACTCTTTGAAGCAATTACCGTTAACGGAACAGAAAATGTGTGTAAGGCTAGTGTAGCCGCAAACGTAAAACGATTGGTGAAAATCAGCACCAATGATGTATTTGGAATTGATGAATCTGTTGTCATAGATGAAACACATCCTTTGCATAGATGGAATGAACCGTACCCGGATACAAAATTAAAAGCGGAAGAAATTGCATGGAGTTATCATGAAAATCATGGTTTACAAGTGACGATGGTTTATCCGTGTTGGGTATATGGACCGGGTGATAAGACCTTTGTGCCTTTGCTTGCGGATGCCATTCTGAAAAGAGAAATGGTGTTTTTTAGAAAAAATGCATTGGTTTGGCCAAGCTATGTAGATAATGTAGTGGATTTAATGCTGCATATTTCAGAACACGAAAATGCAGTGGGAAATGGCTATTTGGTTCATGACGGAGAAAGTGATACCCTCGAAAATTTTACCAACAAAATTGCAGCTCATATTGGAGCAAAAAAAATCAAGACATATATTCCTTATTTTTTAGCTTATTGGGCAGCTGTGGTAATGGAGTTTTTCGGTAAATTATTCGATAAGAAAGAACGACCTTTGTTAACCACTTACACAGTTAAAAATTTAGGCTCTCGCTTGCGATTTTCTATTGAAAAAGCAAACAAAGAATTGGACTGGAAGCCGAAAACAAGCTACACTGAAGGATTTGCAAATACGATGGAATGGTTAGATAAACAAAATAAAAACGAACTCAAACAAAAATGAACTACGAAAATAAATTGGCATTTATTACAGGCGGTTCCACCGGCATTGGTTTGGCTATTGCAACAGCATTAGCTATAGAAAAATGCACAGTTGTACTTTTTGCAAGAGATACCGTAAAATTAAAACAAGCTAAAGAAGCAATTCAAAATAAAGTATCTTCTTCAGTTCATATTTTTTCGGCTGATATGTCGGATTATAGTGCCGCTAAGTTGGTTTTGGAAGAAGCCGTAGCCCAAATTGGTATTCCGGATATCTTAGTTAATTGTGTCGGTATTGCCCGTCCTGATTATTTTGAGAATATCAGCCCAAAGCAATTTGATTTCACGATAAAGACCAATTTATATTCGATGTGGAACAGCAACAGCATCCTTGTGCCTTATATGAAAAAACGAGGAGGGCATATCATAAATACTTCATCTATTGCCGGTTTTATAGGCGTGTTTGGCTATACCGATTATTCGATGACGAAATTTGGAATTATCGGTTTTTCAGAAGCATTGCGCAGCGAACTCAAGAAATATAAGATAACAGTACAGGTACTATGTCCTCCTGATACAGACACGCCGGGTTTTGAGGAAGAAAATATAAACAAGCCGGAAGAAACAAAAGCAATAGGAGGGAAGGCAAAACTGATGCAGCCGGAAACGGTGGCAAAGGAAGTGCTGCAAAAACTGGGTAAAAATACATTTATTCTACTACCCGGTTTTGACGGCAAAATGAGCTGGCGGTTAAAACGATTTATTCCGAAGATAGTAGAGTGGATTATGGAAAGCAGCATTCGTAAAGTTCAAAATCTAAAATGAATAGTAAATATATACCATATTTTCAAGTGACTACGGCAATAGGAATTATTTTATTCTGGATGGCATTCTTTACTATCGGGTTTGAAAGCCCTGCCTATCCACCATATTACAGTACGTTTGAGCATAGTTTCCCATTACCCGATGCATTTTTGTCGCTCATGCTCACACTCGCTTATTTAAAAAGAAATACGATTGATTGGAAAAAATATACGCTAGTTGCTGCCGGTGCTATGGTATTTCTGGGACTATGTGATTTTAGTTTCAATGCGCTGAATGAGATGTATCAAATCAGCATCACAGACACGCTGATGAATGTATTCATAAATATTTGGTGCATCAGTTTCGGGTTATATCAGTTGGTGAAAGTGAAATTGGATTAAAATACGGTACTTTTTCAAAATAATACTTACTCGACATCATCTCAATATTATAAAATTAAATTACGCATTCAGCGTTATACTAAGAAAGTAAAAATTATATTTTAGCAATTTTTACCTTATATTTGACTACGCGCTGTTTTGAACATGAAAAAATATAATCCGATTTATTTACTTGCATTCCTGTTTGGCATTTCGTGCTTGTCTGTGTTCTTTACCTCATGTAAAAAAGACAAACTAAATACTACTTCAGGATTGCAGTTTTCGAATGATACACTCACCTTTGATACCTTGTTTACCACATTGGGTTCAACCACTCGCTTTTTTACCATAAGAAACAATGAAAACAAAGCTGTCAGAATTTCAAATATTCATTTGGGCGGAGGTGCTGATTCTCGCTATAGAATAAATGTAGATGGTGATGCAGGCACTACTTTTACAGATATTGAGATTCCGGCGAAAGACAGCTTGTATGTTTTTGTAGAGGTAACAATTGATCCCAATGACCAGACGCTTCCTTATTTGGTCATAGATTCTGTTCAATTTCAAACCAATGGCAATAACCAGCATGTCATCTTGCAGGCTTTTGGTCAGAATGCACATTTCTTTTATGCTGATTCTATCACTTCAAATACGGTTTGGAATAACGATTTGCCTTATGTTATCTTAAATTATTTGCAGATTAATCAAGCTACTCAATTGTGTATTAACGGCGGTTGCAAAGTATATTTCGGTGCGGGTGCAGCTATGATAGTGGAAGGTGATTTGAAAATTAACGGCACTGACACCAATCATACGGTGTTGTTCAGAGGTGTGCGGCTGGATGAAGATGTTGCAGGCAGACCTTACGATGATTTTCCGGGACAATATGCAGGGCTGTTTTTTTTACGCAACAGCACAGGTAATATCAATTATTTAGAAATGCGTAATGCAGCTTATGGCATCAACGTGGGGAATATTAAAACGACCAATGATCCAACTGTAAATTTGCAAACTTTATTAGATATAAAGTGGTCGAATGCTCCTTCAGTAGTTATCAAAAACAGCAAAATATATAATCAGGCATACTATGGTATCTTCGGTTTCTTGGGAAAAATTGAGGCTGAAAATTTATTGATATACAATTGCGGTACAAATGCCGTTGGGTTATACTGTGGGGGTGAATATGACTTCACTAATTGCACCATTTACACCAGAGCAAGTGTGTATATTTCGCATACCAAAGAACCTTTATTTTATATCAATGATTACTTCACTTACAGCAATAGTTCGCCGTCTATTTTAGCAGACTCTACACGTGCTTATTTCAATAACTGTATATTATTTGGAACTCTTGAAGAAGAGATTGTGTATGATAAATCGACAAACAATATACATGTATTTGATTTGGCATTTAATAATTGTGTACTGAAAACGCAAAAAACACTTGGTCTGCCTTTCTTCAATACTTGTAAAACGGATGATCCGCAATTTAAAGATGTATATAAAAACGATTACCGTTTAAAAAGCGGTTCGCCTTGTATTGATTTCAGTAATCCGCCACCTATACTGACAGATATTGACGGATTTGCAATTACAGGCGCACGTAGAGATTGCGGTGCCTATGAATACAGATAATAGATACCCAATCAATGTCGTTAAGTTAGTCAACAGTAAAATAGTAGATTAACCTCACTTCCTCCACTTCATCAAGGAGTAATAAAAGGAGGTGGTTCTAAAAAACTAAATCAACTATTTTGGGATATTCAACATAAAATCATACTTAACATAACGTCATTGGATACCCAATTTGTTTCCATTTTTTTCGTAAAAAAAATTGAACTAAATCAATTTTATTTTAATGAAAAAACACTTAGCTTAGCATAAGCTAACTTTTGAGACAACATGCAGAGCTTACAGAGCCTTACTGTTAAAACAATTATTAATCTCGTACGAAGTAGTTTATTTGTTCATAAAACAGATGCACTAACGGTGAGAGTCGGTTTTGAACGAGTTGCTAATCTGATGAAATTTCCGCGTTTTGTTTCCAGAAAAGAAACCAAAGTGGCAGGCATTCCTTGTTGTTGGTTCACTCCTGACGGACACGGTAAGTCAAAAGTAATTTTATACTTTCCGGGTGGCGGTTACGTCTGTGGCTCTTATAATACACACCGGGCACTTATTGCCCGTATTGCCCGTTCTAGCGGGTATAAAGTATTAGCGGTAGATTATAGAAAAGCACCCGAAGACCCATATCCTGCAGCTACTGATGATGCACTAGCCGTATATAAACAGTTACTTCGAGATGGCTATGATAATATCGTGTTAATGGGCGATTCGGCAGGAGGAGGTTTGGTTTTGGCTTTATTACAAATCATCAGACAGCAAAAATTGAGAAATGCTATTGGTGCGGTTTTGCTTTCTCCCTGGACAGATTTGACATTGAGTGGTGAAACGATGCAAAGTAATAAAGAAGTTGACCCGTTTATAAAACCCAATCTGGTAGAGATTTTTGCTAAAAGATACTATGTCAATAATGATCCTGAAAATCCGTTAATCTCTCCGCATTTTGCAGATGTTTCCGGTTTCCCACCTACTTTGATTCATGTGGGCAGCCATGAAACTTTATTGGATGATTCCGTGCGAATGGCAAAAAAAATGAGTGAAGCAAAAGTTGAAGTTAAGCTGTCAGTCTATAAAGATATGATACATGTCTGGCATTTTTTGGGAGGCATTATGCCAGAAGCCAATCAGGCCATTCAGGAGATAGGAGAGTTTGTAAAATCCATTAAAGTAAACAAGAAAACAGCCCATTTAGATGCTTTAGCTGTTTATTAACAGATTTCAATTTCAAAATGTATTAACTTGCGTCTGAACTAAGCGGATAGTTTATTAGTTTTAGTATTTATGAAAAAAGATGTGCGAATTGTATTTATGGGTACTCCCGAATTTGCAGTAGCAAGCTTGGATGCTTTATATCAAAATGGTTACAAGATAGTTGCTGTTGTTACAGCTCCCGATAAACCTGCAGGCAGGGGCAATCTCCTGCATCAGTCTGCCGTGAAAAAATATGCTTTAGAAAAACAGATTCCTGTATTACAACCTGAAAAACTGAGAGCCGAGGGATTTCTAAACCAGCTCAGGGAATTACATGCAAACTTATTTGTTGTTGTAGCCTTTAGAATGTTGCCTGAAATTGTCTGGAGTATGCCCGAGCTGGGCACTTTTAATTTGCATGCATCTCTCTTGCCACAATACCGAGGTGCTGCCCCTATAAACTGGGCAGTAATTAACGGGGAGAAGGAGACAGGTGTAACCACGTTTTTTTTGCAACACGATATTGATACGGGAAATATTATTTTGCAGGAAAAGATAAAAATTGAGGATACTGATAATGCAGGAACGGTGCACGATAAACTAATGCGTCTGGGTGCAGATTTAGTTTTAAAAACGGTAAGAGCCATTGAGGAAAATGCTGTAACAGCACAGCCTCAGCATGAAATAGCAGCAAATGCATCAGCATTAAAACATGCGCCAAAAATTTTTAAAGAAACCTGCAAAATAGACTGGAATCAGAACGCCGAACAAATACACAATTTGATACGGGGGCTTTCGCCTTATCCTGCTGCATTTACTCTTTTGGATAATAAATCCGTGAAAGTATATGCGTCTGCGATACGCCAAGCCCGAGCTGAAGATATGCAGCCATTTCATTTAACAGCAAATATTTATACCGACAAAAAAACATTTTTATCTTTTTCCTGTGCCGATTTGTTTTTGGATATTCTTGAAATACAACTCGAAGGTAAAAAGAAAATGAAGATTGACGAATTTTTGCGAGGACATAAGTTCAGCC
>CAYVGM010000016.1:0-15232 GCA_964451125.1 uncultured Chitinophagales bacterium | reverse complement strand
ATGGAAACGCTTTCCTTATTGGGTTATCCCGAAGACAGTGTAGGGCGTTTGATGAATCCGGATTATATCGAAGTGCAGGTAACAGATACTGTGGAGGATGCATTGAGTGCAATTCGCAGTTATGGAAGAGAAATAGAAAACATCAATTTTATTTATGTTGTCGATAAACAGGAAAAATTTTTAGACGATATCAATATCAAAGAATTACTTATTGTCAATTTGTCCACCAAGATTTCTGCTTTGATGGATTCTAAATTTATATCACTAAACGTGAATGATGATAGAGAGTATGCATCATCCATGTTTAAGCGAAGCAACAGAGCCGTACTGCCCGTAGTGGATAACTCTGGCGTGCTGATGGGCATTGTAACCATCGATGATATACTGCGTGTGGAATCGGAAGAAGCCACGGAAGACATCCATAAACTGGGCGGCACTAAAGCACTGGATACGGCCTATATTTCTGCTTCACTTTCCAATCTTATAAAAAGCAGATTGCCCTGGTTGTTGGTATTGTATTTAGGAGAAATGCTGACAATACATGTGATGAACTATTTCAAAATAGAAATAGAGCATTCTATATTTATTGCCTTCTTTATACCCTTATTGATTTCAAGCGGCGGCAATACCGGATCACAAGCTTCTTTTTTAATTATCCGCGATTTGGCCTTAGATGATATCAGCTTTAATGACTGGTTCAAAGTATTTATCAAAGAATTGTCCAGCGGGCTGATTTTAGGTTTGGTTTTGGCTATTGTCGGCACAAGTTGTGTGCTTGTATGGCAAAATCTTTATCCCATTTTCGGTGATAATTATCTGATGTTGGCACTCACAGTTGGATTATCTACCCTGTGTGTAGTAGTTTGGGGCACACTTTGCGGAGCAATGTTGCCACTTATACTAAAAAAAATTGGATTAGACCCTGCCACCTCTTCAGCTCCTTTCATTGCCACCCTCGTAGATGTAACCGGATTAATCATCTATTTTACTATTGCCTACAATTTGCTTATGCAATAAGCTGCTTAAACAAAGAAGTTGGATGCTGATAATTAGTAACTGAAACATTAGGGTTTCTAAGTTTTGTACACAGATAATACACATTGCTCACAAAATCAACACTTTTAGAACAGCTAATCTCCATTCTATAGTAATACTGTACTAAATTCTATACCGTTTTTTAGGGTTTACTTTGCGGTATAATTATTACTTATGAAATACACACACATTTTTATGCTTGCACTTACATTTCTGTTTGTAGCGTGCAACACAACATCTAAAAAGGATGAGAATCAGAATACACAAAAAGGAATTGCCATAAATATTGATGGTTCCAGTACGGTTTATCCCATTACCGAGGCAGTAGCTGAAGAATTTAAAAAACAATTTCCTGACATAAAGGTATCAGTTGGAGTTTCTGGTACAGGCGGAGGTTTTAAAAAATTTGGAAGAGGTGAAACGGATATGAATGATGCTTCCAGACCTATAAAACCTGAAGAGGACAGTTTAGCTAAAGCCAACAATATTGCTTACGAACATTTTTTAATAGCTTATGATGGTTTAGTTGTGGTTGTAAATCCCCAAAATACTTGGTGTAAAGACATTACTGTAGCTGAACTAAAAAAAATATGGGAACCTGCAGCTCAAGGAAAAATTATGAAATGGAATCAAATCAGGGCGGAATGGCCAAATGAAGAAATTCATCTTTTCGGACCCGGGGTGGAAAGCGGTACGTATGATTTTTTTACTGAAGCAGTTGTAGGTAAAAGTCATTCCAGCCGTGGCGATTATACTGCCAGTGAAGATGATAATGTTTTGGTGCAAGGTATAGCCTCAGATAAAGATGCACTCGGATTTTTCGGAATGGCATATTACGAAGAAAATAAAGATAAACTAAAACTCGTAGGTGTTGATGATCAAAAAGAAGACAATGGTAAAGGTGCAATTTTACCGACTGTCGAAACTGTGAAAAATAAATCGTATGCGCCACTGGGTCGTCCATTATTTATCTATGTAAATGATATTGCTGCAGAGAAAAAAGAAGTTCAGGATTTTATTAATTTCTACTTGAATAATATGGTGAAATTATCAAGTGAAGTAGGCTACGTGCCATTGACAGGCGAAGAAGCAAATGCAGAAAAATCTAAATGGATGGAGTTTTTAAAACAACACGGCGGCATCAAATAGTTCCTTGATTTTATTGTATGAAATTAAGAGAAAAAATTATTGAGTCATTACTCTTTTTGTCTGCCCTCGTTAGTGTATTAACAACCATCGGTATACTTTGGGTGCTGCTTTCCGAATCGTCTGCCTTTTTCAAACAAGTACCTGTATGGAAGTTTTTGACAGATAGCCAGTGGACACCCTTATTTGCCGATAAACATTATGGCATTATGCCTCTTGTAACGGGTTCACTACTTACTACTCTTATTGCTATTATAGTAGCCTTACCTGTTGGTCTTTCTATTGCCGTATATCTTAATGAGTACGCATCAAAAAAAATCCGTAATACACTAAAGCCGGTTTTGGAAATTCTGGCTGCCGTACCTACAGTTGTATATGGTTATTTTGCATTGATGATTATTACTCCGTATCTGCAAAAAATAATTCCGGACTTATCCGGATTTAATGCACTTTCGCCGGGTATCGTCATGGGAATTATGATAATTCCTTTAGTATCATCTTTAAGTGAAGATGCATTAAATGCAGTACCAAATTCTTTACGTGAAGCCTCGTATGGCATGGGAGCGACAAGATTTCAAACAGCATTTAAAGTTTTAATTCCTGCTGCATCATCAGGGATTATTGTATCTGTAATTCTTGCCATTTCAAGGGCTTTGGGCGAAACAATGATCGTGGCTATTGCTGCCGGACAACAACCCCGTTTAACACTTAATCCTTTAGTTCCGGTAGAAACTATTACCACATATATTGTACAAGTCAGTATGGGTGATGTGGTACAAGGATCTCTTGAATACAAAACTATTTTTGCTGCGGGTATTGCCTTATTTGTATTTACTTTTTTATTGAACAATATGAGCTTTTGGGTAAAAAAACGCTTTCAGGAAAAATATGAGTAAATGAAATCAATAGCACAAAAAAACAGGATAAAAGATGCGTTGTTCAAATACTTCGGAATATTCAGTACATGCTTCGGTCTGATTATGCTGATGATATTTATTACCAATATTCTTATTATCGGGTTACCTCGTTTGAACTTACAGTTTTTTACGTCCTTTCCGTCCCGCAAAGCAGAGGAAGCCGGAATCTTAGTAGCTTTGGTAGGTTCACTTTGGATTATGATACTCACTGCAATCATGGCAATTCCACTGGGCATTGCTTCAGGAATTTATTTGGAAGAATATGGAAAGAAAAATAAATTTGCTCAGTTTATTGAAATCAATATCACCAACCTCGCAGGTGTGCCGTCTATTATATATGGGTTGTTGGCATTGGAAATATTTGTCAGAATTCTCGGATTGGGCAAAAGTATTTTAGCAGGGAGTCTCACCTTAGCTTTGTTGATTTTACCCATAATAATAGTAGCTACTCGTGAAGCGTTGAAGGCTGTGCCTCATTCAATTCGCGAGGCCTCTTTTGCACTTGGTGCCACCAAATGGCAAACTATCTGGCATCAGGTATTGCCTGCATCGTCAGGCGGAATTTTAACCGGTGTGATTTTGGCATTATCCAGAGCTATTGGTGAAACAGCTCCACTCATTGTAGTGGGAGCAGTATTGTTTGTTACAACATTACCTATGTCGCCAATGGATGATTTTTCAATTTTGCCTATGCAGGTTTACAACTGGCTATCCCGTCCTCAAAAGGCATTTACGGTTAATGCTACTGCTGCAATAATCGTCTTGTTGTTTATAACCTTTATGCTGAATGGAATGGCTATATTTTTAAGAAACAAATGGCAGAAGAAAGTAAAATGGTAGTCGGTTGAGGAAAATGGTAACAAAGTAAAAAAAATGAAAAAATGAAAGTTATTACAGAAGATATAAATGTATATTATGGCAATCACCATGTTATAAAAAATACGTCACTGGATATTGCTGCCAATACTGTTACTGCATTCATCGGTCCATCGGGTTGCGGTAAATCTACTTTTCTCAGATTGTTGAATAGAATGAATGACTATATATCGGAATTCCGCATGAAGGGGCGAGTGCTTATTGATGGTGTTAATATTTATGACAAGCAGGTTCATGTTGAGGAGTTGCGTAAGCAAGTAGGTATGGTTTTTCAAAAGCCCAATCCTTTTCCGAAATCAATTTATGAAAATGTGGTCTATGGATTACGCATACAGGGAATAAATGACAAAAGCAAACTGGATGAAACCGTAGAAAAATCGTTGCGCCATGCTGCATTGTGGGATGAAGTGAAGGATAATCTGGAGAAATCAGCATTAGCATTATCCGGTGGTCAGCAACAACGCTTGTGCATTGCCCGTACTCTCGCTGTACAGCCTACTATTATTTTAATGGATGAGCCTGCATCTGCATTGGACCCCATATCAACGGCTAAGATTGAGGAATTGATTCACGAACTCAAAAATGAATACACCATTGTCATCGTAACGCACAATATGCAGCAGGCAAGCCGTGTAAGTGATAAAACGGCATTTTTCTATTTGGGAGATCTGGTGGAATACAGTTCGACAAAAAAAATGTTTTTAAACCCCAATAATGAATTGACACAAAATTATATAACCGGCAGATTCGGCTAAAATACACACATCACATGAACTACTTAGAACAAGAAATACATCAACTCAAAATTTCCACTTTAGAATTGTGGGATTTGGTCTTATCCCAACTCAATAAATCGAAAGAAGCATTGCAACATTACGACAAGAATTTAGCCAGAGAAATAAAAGCTGCTGAAAAACGTGTAAATGCGCTCGAACTTAAATTAGACCGGGATTGTGAAAATATCATAGCACTGTATAACCCGGTGGCTGTAGATTTACGTTTTGTAATTGCCGTTCTGAAAATTAATATGAATTTGGAAAGAAGCGGTGATATGGCAGAAGGTATTGCAAAATATATTCTCAAATCGGAGTCACAGTTTGCCAGTACACTCATGGAGCAAGCAAACATCATCTATATGTTGAATGAGGCTATAGTAATGCTGGAAATGGTGCGTATGGCATTTGAACAGGAAGATGCGAAACTAGCAAGACGAGTTTTTGAAAAAGATGAAATTTTAAACAGCATCAACAAATCTATCGAACAGGTGATAGGTGCATATATTACCGAGTATCAGCAGGATATTCCTAATGCCTTGCATGTACTATCCTCTATAAGAAAAATAGAACGCGTAGGCGATCAATGCAAAAACATTGCAGAAGAAGTTATTTTTTATCTGGAAGCCAAGGTGCTGAAACACATGAAAAAACGTGAATTGCTCACTGAGAATCAGCAAGACAATGAAGGTCAATCAAAGGGAAATGACTAGTGCTTTTTCCGAGAGGTTGTAATAATTCAATTTATTTTCCCTCAGCAATTTTTCAAAGATATGCTGATGCCTGTAGTCATTACTGGTGCCTATAAGTATTGATTTAAACTGATAATTTTTCATCACCTGCTCGATGCTCAGATAAATATTATCACTCAGGTACAAGTAATCAATTTTTAAAGGTGAAGCAAAATCTTTATACTGATTTTCTTTGTTTAGCAGGTAAATTGTTTTGTCTTTGAAGAACAGCAAATTTGAATAATCCTGAAGACTATCTAATACCACTTGTTTAGTTTGTTGAATGTCATAATAACGTTGTGCGTTTAAAATATTAAACTTATAATCTTTCGTACTTAAAGTATCGGATACCAATATTGTCGATGTAGAATTTTCATTGAATGCAATGCAATCTTTTTTTGGAATGGAATAAAAAATCAGTTCACTTTGTTGCAGTTGTTTGATATTCTCAAAATAGGAAATAGCTAATGTTATTAAACAAAGCGATAAACATGCCATCAGATATTTTGTTTTTTTCCACTCTATAAAAAATGTAAATAAGATGACAGCTGCAAATAAAATAATTAGCTGTTGTGGAAGTAAATGTAACGTGTTTAATTTTCCAAATGGTAAATGTGCCACATACGCAGTTAATGCAATAAAAATATACATGATGGTACTGAGGAATAAGCCCAGAACATAGCCAACAAATGGAATCCAACTAAAAAAGACCAGTCCGATACAGAGCCAAAGAATAACAGCAGATAAGGGTATGGCAAAGATATTGGCAATTAAAAAATACACCGGAAAATTGCCGAAATAGTAAATGCTCAAGGGTATAGTAAACACTTGTGCAGCTAATGATGCCGCCCACAGTTTCCATATTTTATCCAATAAATTATGTCGTACATACCAAAAGGAATAAAATGGTTTGTAAAAAATAAATAAGCCCAACATGGCCAAATAGGAGAGTTGAAAGCCTACATCAAACAATAGATTTGCATCGAGTAATAATTGAATTAATGCTGAACCAGCCAGCAAATTGAGATTGTTGAAATAAATTTTATTTTCTGTGCCAAATGTAAGCAGGGTAAACAATATGGCCGCTCTCACACAGGCAGAAGATAATCCTGTAACGAATGCAAACGTCCAGATAAATGTAATGACAAAGATTGCTTTTGCTATGCGCATTTTCGTGCTCTTGTCTTTTATGAAACTCAAGAAAAACATAAGAATCCCATAAATGATGCCGACATGCAAACCGGATACAGATAAAATATGCAGAATACCCGTGTAAGCAAATTCATTATACAACTCATCATCAATATCATCGCTGATGCCCAATAAAATGCCTTTGGCAAATGCTAAATGGGATTTTTCAGGGATGTATTTCGTAAGTATTTTTTGTGCATACAGACTAAGCTGATACGCATACCTACGAACAGCATAGCGCATTTTTTTACCGGTTACTTTTAGTTGATCAGCCTGTAAATACTGTTGTTGAAATATAGATTTGTGTGCTAAATAATTTTTATAGTCAAACTGATAAGGGTTTTTAGGCTCTTGTATGGATTGAAATTTTAAAGGGAAAATGAGCTTATCGCCAATAGACAAATGCAGCAAGCTGCTGTCTTTTGCAAAATAAACCAAGAGTTTTCCATGAACCGGATGCACATTAAACTGACTGTCGACAAGCTCGCTGATTGCTAAAACAGTCTTGTATGATTTTTCTGTTTCTTTTATGGGTTGAGTAATATAAGCTGTTGCAATGCCTGATGTGTAAGAAGAAAAATGATTTTTTTGCTGACTGAGATGTTTGGCACTGATCATGGCACCACCTGCAAAAAACAAAAGGACATAAACTAAAATTGAAACGCGATTCTTTTGTCCGGGATTTTTTACATCACGATGTAACAACAATACAATGATGAAAAGCAGAAGTGAAATACTTGCTACTACAAGTACGGAAACATTGAGCAAGCCAAATATAAAAATACCTGCAATTAACGGCAACACCGTTTTGATTAGAGGCATTTGAAGTAACTTATGTT
Source organism: uncultured Chitinophagales bacterium (assembly GCA_964451125.1). Taxonomy (GTDB): domain Bacteria; phylum Bacteroidota; class Bacteroidia; order Chitinophagales; family JADIYW01; genus JADJSS01. The sequence goes on along the minus strand of CAYVGM010000016.1, from coordinate 7,724 downwards.
TCATATACGAATATAAGCATAGTTTTCTATCTTATATTATAGTAATATTCAAAAAATATCGGATGATATTTAGTTATGTGTAATAAAATACTACTATGCTCTATCTGTTACACAGCCTTCGCTGGCCGATGAAACCGACTGTGCATATTTGTACAGCACACCGTTTTTAGCTTTTAATTCAGGTGCTTTCCAGTTGGCTCTTCGCATGCTCATTTCTTCAATACTTATCAATACGTCTATCGTATTATTGACAGCATCAATTTTTATTTTGTCGCCATCTTTTATCAGTGCGATATTTCCACCGTTTTGTGCTTCAGGAGTAACATGCCCGACTACAAAGCCATGAGAACCTCCGCTAAATCTGCCGTCTGTTATTAATGCAACTTCTTTGCCCAAGCCTTCACCAATAAGTACCGATGTCGGTTTTAGCATCTCAGGCATACCGGGTGCACCTCTCGGGCCTATATAGCGAATAATAACGACATCACCTGCCTTAATTTCTTTGCGCTGCATAGCATCAATAGCAGCTTGCTCGTTATCAAAACAACGGGCATTGCCTTCAAATCTTTCGCCTTCTTTTCCCGTTATTTTTGCCACGGCACCTTCAGTAGCTAAGTTGCCATATAAAATACGGATATGTCCTGTTTTTTTGATTGGTTGGTCTAATGGAAAAATTAAATCCTGACCTGCTTTTAAATCCGGTAAGTCAGTCACATTTTCTGCCAGTGTTTTTCCTGTAACAGTTAAGCAGTCGCCATGCAAAAGTCCGTTTTTCAAAAGAAGTTTCATTACCGCCGGTACACCGCCTATTTTGTGCAAATCTTCCATCACATATTTTCCACTCGGTCTGAAATCGGCAAGCACAGGAGTTTCATTGGCAATACGAGTGAAATCGGCAAGCGTAAGTTGTACGCCTGTAGTTTTTGCCATAGCAATTAGATGCATCACGGCATTCGTACTCCCGCCTAAAACAATAACCATGCGAATGGCATTTTCAAATGCTTTAAACGTCATAATATCGCTGGGCTTAATGTCTTTTTCGAGTAATAATTTTATGGCATTTGCAGCAGCTTGTATTTCTTTCTTTTTGTCTTCAGATAATGCAGGATTGGATGCGGAGTAAGGTAAACTCATGCCTAATGTTTCGATAGCAGATGCCATCGTATTGGCCGTGTACATGCCACCGCAAGCACCTGCACCGGGGCAGGCATTTTCAACAACACCTTTGAAATCTTCATCCGATATTTTTCCGGCAAATTTTTGTCCCAGCGCTTCAAAAGCAGAAACCACATCTAATGCTTGTCCCTTGTAATTACCTGCGGCAATAGTGCCTCCGTAAACCATCAGAGACGGACGGTTTAATCTTGACATACCCATTATAACTCCGGGCATATTTTTATCACAACCTGCAATGGAAATAATGCCATCATAATATTGTGCTCCGGCATTGGTTTCTAAAGAATCAGCAATAACCTCTCGCGAAACCAAAGAATAGCGCATGCCCGCAGTGCCCATGGAAATACCATCACTTACACCAATAGTATAGAAATTTAAGCCGATTAAATTTTGTTTATTAACAGCTGATTTTAGTTGCGCAGCCAGTGCATTCAAATGCATATTGCAAGGATTGCCGTCCCAGCCGGTAGAGCAAATGCCTACTTGTGCTTTTTTGAAATCATCATCTGTCAGCCCTATGGCATGCAACATGGCTTGAGCTGCAGGTTGAGTAGGATCTTGTGTGATGGTTTTTGAAAATTTATTTGTTGACATGAGAATTATTTGTGATGGGTTGAAAGTATTCTTATTTTAATTTAAACTCAAATGGCATTAAATATTGCAAGGTATTTACTGCATTCAGTCGTTCTTCATTTTTTTGTTTTATTAATAGTGGTGTTAGTGTTTTGAAAAGTTTGGCTTCTTCAGACTCATTTTCGCCGCTAAATTGATTCATCAAACTCTCGATCATCGTTTTCGATTTTGGATAAGTAACCACAGACGAAGATTTCAGTTTTGCGAGTTCTTCCGCTTTTTTAATAGCCAAATCCAAGCTGCCAAGCTCATCCACCAGACCGATGCTAACTGCATCTTGTCCCGTCCAAACTCTACCTCGTGCTATTTTGTTCACAGCAGCAGTATCCATTTTTCGCCCAGTTGCCACACGATTTAAGAAAATAGCATATCCATTTTCTACACTTTTTTGAACTGCGTTTATTTCTGTTTCATCCCAGTCATTAGTAACAGTCATATAGTTGGCGTGTTCGTTGGTTTTCACCCCATCAAAAGTAATACCTACTTTGTTGTTGAGTGTTTTACGAATATCCGGAATCATACCAAAAATGCCGATAGAGCCTGTGATGGTATTAGGTTCTGCAATAATTTTATCCGCAGCACAAGAAATATAATAACCGCCCGAAGCTGCATAATTGCCCATGGATACTACTACAGGAATACGCTTTTTTATATTTTGAATTTGATGTAAAATTTGCTCTGATGCAAACGCACTGCCACCCGGAGAACTCACACGCAATACCAAGGCTTTGATATCATTATCCTGTTCTATTTTTTGCAACATTTTTACATAGGCTTCGCCGCCAATGGTACCTTCGTCTTCTTTGCTGTCGTCAATAGTTCCTTCGGCAAATACTAATGCTATTTTATTTTCCCCTTCTTTGTTTATTTTATCTTTATTGCTTTCTTCGTAATCTTTATAACTTATCAAATTCAGATCTTCGTCTTTTTTATAACCCAGCTTTGCTTTGATTTCATTTTTTACTTCATCTTCATATTTTAAACCGTCAGCCAGTTTGTTTGTTACAATATCTTCGGGTTTGATGATGGATAAATTATCTTGCAGTGATTTGAGCTGGTCAAAAGTAGAGCCTGTATATTTAGCCAATCGTGTCATATATTCGGTATAAATATCATGCAGCATTTCATTGCGTTGTATTTTATCTTCCGGACTCATATCTGTACGTCTGTAACTTTCAGTGGCACTTTTATATTCGCCCACATAAAAAACTTTAAATTCAACATCCAGCTTGTCCATCAGGTTTTTGTAATATTCCATCTCGGTTCCGAAGCCGTCAAAATCAATACCACCAACAGGATTTACATAATACTTGTCGGCAATATTATTAAGCAATACATTAAACTCCGGAGAGGAATTGGAATAAGCATAAATAAATTTTCCTGATTTCTTGAAATCCTCCAAAGCATCAGCCAAATCAAATAAATTGGCAGGACCACCTGAAGCTTCATCTATGTTGAGATATATACCTTTTATATCCTTATCTGTTTTGGCATATTTTAATAAGTTTTTCAAATCATACAATCCGATAGTCGGTTCAGAAGATATGGCACCCGTAACGGCACTCATAGGGGAGAGGTTACGGAATGGATTGTCATAAGTTCTGTCAGTAATTTCGCCTTTTAAAGTAAGATTCAAAACAGAATTGGCTTTCGTTCCTGATTTTTTATCGCTTTTAGAGCCTAAACTAGCCAGCATTGTAAAGATTATAAAAAAGAAAAAAAACGAAAAACCAATTGCCAGCAAACAGGCAAAAAACATTTTCAGGAAACTCTTCATGCGCGATTATTTTTATTTATTGGATGAATTTGATTTAAAGTTCAAAAATAGTTGTTATAATTGATAAAATATTACACTTGAATACAGTTTATCTGCTCACCGGCTCAAATTTAGGACATCGTTACAAACATTTATTATTGGCTTTATATTTTATCAAAGAAGAAGTTGGAACAATTACGAAGATGTCTGCCGTTTATGAAAGTCCGTCCTGGGGTGTGCTTCATAAAACTAACTACTTAAACCAGGCCATTTGTGTTCAAACCGGACTAAGTCCTTATCAGCTTTTGCATAAACTACAAAAAATTGAAAAATACCTGGGCAGAAAGAACAAAAAACAAAACGCACCCCGCACGCTGGATATTGATATTTTATTTTATAATGATTTGATTTTCAAAACCAGCGACTTGGAGATACCGCATCCTCGCCTGCATTTGCGAAGGTTTACATTGTTGCCGCTTTCAGAAATTGCTAAAAGTTATACACATCCCGAATCAGGTAAGTCGATAGAAGAACTCTTGAATAGTTGTAAAGATGATGCAAAAGTCAGTATTTTTAAGCCTGAATGATTTATAAATTCATTACCATAGAAGGCAATATCGGTGCAGGCAAAACGACTTTAGCTTCTTTGCTGGCAGAAGAATATCACGGACAATTGATTTTGGAGGCATTTGAAGACAATCCGTATTTACCCAAGTTTTATGAAGATAATGCCAAATATGCGTTGCAACTGGAAATGTCATTTTTGATAGAACGCTATCAGCAGCTGACACGCATTTTTAGCGAACCGAATATTTTTTCCAATTTTACAGTAACGGATTACATGCTCAAAAAATGCTTGTTGTTTGCCAAGGTCAATTTGACAAAACAAGAATATAAATTATATAAGCATTTTTTCGATCAGATTTATAAAAAACTACCCAAGCCCGAAATCATTTTTTACCTGCACGCCGAAACCGACCAGCTGGTGCGCAATATCCGCAAGCGCGGCAGAGATTATGAGCAGAATATCTCACGCGTTTATCTCAACAGGCTGGAGCGCATGTATTTTGAATATTTCAAACAAAATCCGGATTTCAAATATGTTATTATTGATGTAAACGGAATAGATTGGGTGAGTAATGTATTTGCTTATCGGCAATTATTGAAGCTGTTTGATCAGGAATATAAAACAGGCATGAACTTCGTAAAATTAGAACAAGAAAATCTGCTGTTTGAAGAGCAGAGTGTGGGGTAAAAAAGTAGAAAAATATAAAATGCTATTTCATTTCTGATTAATCTGTTTTTGAAAATAATCCGGCAATGCAGTAATGGCAACAGCCAACTTCTCTTTACATGCTTTTTTCTCAAATTCATCATTAATATAATAGATATAATTTCGATACAGAAAATAAAAAAGCAGTCGGTTGTAATTGTCTAAAGCCGGATTCTTAATGGCAGACAAAATTATCTCTTCAACTTCTATCTTATTTTTAGTTTCAGAAAGCGCTCTTCCAACACGATTTATACTTCCAAAATAGTGGTTCTCTGCAGGATTTTCATAACGCAAACAAGTACCTAAAATAAGATCGGTTACATTAATATTTAACTCTTCCAATTCCTTAATATAGGTGTTTCTTTTCCCCCACGCATAACTGCCATCCGTAATTCTGTCAAATCTGTCATTCATGATATCTAAATGAGCTTTTAAGAAAACTTCCCAATTGAAAGTTTCAGCAGCCAAAAGCGCAATATTTACAGCATGTTCTCTTGGTCTGCTATCCTGACTACAATATCCAACTACATGAGTAGACCTCATCTTATCCAGTAATTTCTGTTTTTTCACTAAAGACAAAGTAGTCCAGTTATTAGGTAAATCTACCCATCCATCTTTTAAATTTTCTTTGAATTTTGTGGCGGATGTATCTATTAAACAATCAGCATAACCAATCATTAATGCATATTTTGCAGGTATCAAAGTACTACTAAAATTATTCGGAAAGTAAAATGCTTTAATATTCTCATTCGAGTAACTCGTTTTTTCACTGTATTCAGAAAGCCACGTATTTTTAAAGTCTTTATCATACAATGAAAGCTCTTCGGACTTAATGTTAAAATCATAATCACTTGAAAGATTAAACTCTGAAAATGAAACGATTTTTTTGTTTTCATAATTTGTATATCTGCTTTTAATAACAAGAATATTCTTGTCAATCACAGCATCCGGATATTTATTGCAGAAATCTTCAAAAGATATGTTTTGCTCCATATCTTTTTTTGCTTGTTTAATATTGCCTGTATCAAGCGATATTAGATGCGCAACTACTTGTTGTATGGAATAATACGATTTACTATTATCACAGATTTTAAATTTCAAGTTTAATGAATCAGCAATATAGCTGAGCTTGCTCATCGCTTGTTCACTGTAAATTAGTCCGTTTTTATATAATTTGAATTCTTCATCTTGGCAAATAGCAAAGATGGTACACATCAAAAATGATAATAAAGTGATAAGTTTTTTCATAAGTATTCAATTTGATAGGTATTCAAATATCTATTTTTTTGACAAAATTGCTATTTAATACAATTAACCAAATACTATAAGAAAACGTAATTTAACGAATTTTAGTATGTTTTAGTAAAATTATTTAAAACCCTTGACCTTGACAGGTGTTTAGCTGAGCGCAGACATTAGCGGTGGAAGTGTCGCCCGGCAGTTTGTTGGATGCAAACCAACAAAAGCAAATATGCCAATAATTATAATCTAATAACTAATAACTAATAACTAATAACCAATAACCAATCTCCAATCCCCATTCCATCAGTTAGCTTTATTTATATTCATTCCAAATTAGTTGTTTTGACAACTTTTTTTTAAAAAGATTTGCATAATTGAAATTAATGTATTTATCTTTGCATCGTAAAATTTATCAAGACATGCGTAGAAGTATTTTTAATCATTTTAAACCGGCGAAAGGGATAGCAAACCCTGATACGCTGACGTGTCGAACTTTTTATAAACGCTAAAGATTTATCTCGCATTATATGAAGCTCGACCAACAAAAAGTCGGGCTTTTTTATTTTAAAAACTTCCCGACTTAAACAAAAAAATCCGGTTACCAATCCGGAATAATTTAAAAATTAACGACAAATGTCGTCAGGTGAAAGTATTGTCAAAAAAGTAAAAAAAAATGAAAATGGAATTTGTACAAAATAAATATGCAATAGATGTTAACCGAATCTTTAACGGTGGTGATTATTTGGATGCTAAAGCGCTATTCTGGGCATTAAATGGAGTAATACCCACGATGCACTCCATCTATCCTATTGACGTTGATAAGGCATTGAAGTTTTTCGAAGCGAATTATAAGGATGAAATTGATACACTCTTAAAGAGTTCTAATTTGAATGAAAATAATAATATGAAAGGATTTGAACTGGATGAAGTAAATATCGTACTTAAAGATAAATCGGTTCTAAAAATAACATACAATTATTGTGATATTCTGACAAGAGGAGACAAACAAGAATGGATCGAAAATTTATCATCAAAACTTAAAAAATTCAGACGCAGAGAAAAGAAAAAAGAATTTGAACTGAATTTAATTTCAGTAAACGGCAACAATTTTAGTCTGAAAAGTATTGATGTAAAAAAAACAAGATTAAATCTGGATTTGTACTATGAAGATGTATTCTTAGAAACGGATAAGATAATCAGGGAACGACTGAACAGAAATAAGGATAAGGGTATCGTATTGTTGCACGGTTTGCCGGGTACAGGCAAAACAACCTACCTGCGCTACCTGATAGGCAAGGTGAAGAAAAGAGTGATGTTTGTTCCGCCCAGTGTTGCCGGCAATATTACCAACCCGGAGTTCATGAATTTGCTGCTCGAATATCCCAACAGTATTTTGATTATCGAAGATGCAGAAAATATCATTATGGATCGTCAAATTACAGGAAGCTCTGCCGTTTCTAATTTGCTGAATATCTCCGATGGTTTATTAGGAGACTGTTTGAATACGCAAATCATCTGTACGTTCAATATGCCGATTTCAAAAATAGATACGGCATTAACAAGAAAAGGAAGGCTGATTGCCAAGTATCATTTCGGAAAACTGAGTGTGGCTAAAGCACAGCAATTGTCGGATAAAATGAAACT
>CAYVGM010000015.1:0-21617 GCA_964451125.1 uncultured Chitinophagales bacterium | reverse complement strand
GATTCACAAGCACAGTACATTTATTTCCCTACTACACAAATCTTGCTTGGAGGTACTAAAGAAAATGCAGAACGTTACGGCATATATAATGGAGGTGCATGGTCTCAAGAATCATATAAAGCATTTATAGCTTCAGGAGGAACAGACTCTACATTATTGGTAACATCAAATTTTGGATATGTAAAACCTGAACAATTGCAAGCTGTAGAATTGGGTTATAAGGCTTTGTTGTTTAAAAAGTTATTGATTGATGTAAATGGCTATTTCAATATTTACAAAGATTTCATAACACAAATTTTTGTTTACAATAAAGACACGACATATCATCAAGGTAAAGTGATTACACCAGGTAATTTATGGTATCCATACGTGAATATTCCAGGAAACACATTCTCTTATGGTGCTGGAATAGGATTAGGCTATATGTTACCTAAGAATATTTTGATAAAAGCCAGCTACAACTATATGGATTATAAAGTGAAAGGCGGGAAACCTGACATTGGTACAATTAATGATTTAGGATTTAATGCAGCCAAACATCAAATGAATGTTGGCATTAGCGGTGACAAAGTATGGAAAGGATTAGGCTTTGCTGTGGATTACAGATGGCAGTCAAAAATTGATTGGGCATCATCTTTTGCAGACGGTATAGTGAAAGCCAGAGGTGCATTAGATGCAAGTGTCAGCTATTTCTGCGAAAAAGCAATGACTACATTTAAAGTTGGTGCAACTAATATTGCAGGTCCGATGTATATTACCAATGTTGGTGGCCCTACAATCGGAAGAACTTTCTTTGTAGGCATAACATTTGACCAAAGCAAAGTATGGCGCGAGCATCACAATGAAGTAGTCAGCAAAGAATATTAAGACTGGAAACGTAAACAACAGATGACAAGCAAATGGACGCCTTCGGCGTCCATTTGCGTTTTTATAGTGCGTTGTTTTAGGGGACTGAGTTAGGGATAAAAATATTTGATTTTTTATGTAGAACCACCTCCTTTTAATTCCTCCTCCTTGTTTAATTGGAGGAAAAAATGAGAAATCAACTATTTTTTTCACCTTAATTTTCTTAACCAGATCTCAGGTTATTAGTGAATTTCCATCACATGTGAAAAATTAGGTATTAGCTGAAAAAAGCTTTGTAACCAACAAAGTTTACGAGAATTAAAGGACTACTGTTAATCTAACAAGCCTAAAAGTGGGCTGCTTGCTTGTGCCTGATGTGAAATTTTTGCCAATGCGGATGCAAAAGCTATTCTTCCGGAATCTACAGCCATGCGAAAAGCAGTTGCCATCGCTACAGGGTCGCCTGCAATAGCGATAGCCGTATTCACCAGCACCGCAGAGGCACCCATTTCCATAGCCTCGCAGGCATGTGATGGCGCACCAATTCCGGCATCTACAATGACAGGCACATTTGATTCTTCGATAATAATTTTCAAAAACTCGCGGCTTGCCAAACCTTTGTTGCTGCCTATCGGAGAACCCAGCGGCATCACGGCTTGCACGCCCACCTCTTCTAAGCGCTTGCACAAAACAGGATCGGCGTGTATATAAGGCAATACGATAAAACCGAGTTTTACTAATTCTTCGGCAGCTTTCAGCGTTTCTATGGCATCGGGCATCAAGTAGCGCGGGTCGGGGTGAATTTCTAATTTTATCCAGTTGGTTTCCAAAGCCTCGCGGGCGGCTTGTGCAGCAAATACGGCTTCTTTGGCGGTGCGTACTCCGCTGGTATTGGGCAACAAATTTGTCTTGGTTTGTTTGAGATAAGTAAGAATGGAATCCGATTGAGATTTTAAGTCGATACGCTTGAGTGCCATCGTTACCAGTTCCGTTCCGGAGGCGATGACAGCATCGCGCATGGTTTCGGGCGAGCCGAATTTTCCGGTACCCAAAAACAAACGAGATTGAAATATGCGGTCGGCTATGGTGAATGTATTTTTCAACGTTCAAAAAATTTAAGGAAAGTAAAGGTAAAAAAAAGGCTGTTATTTTTTAGTGTAAGAGATGTGTAGATTTCTGTTGATGAGGATACCAACTGAGAGTTTAGGGAATACATTCAATACGAAAATTGTAATTTGATTTATCAATTTCTACCACTTTGCTATCTACGTTATTTCTAAAATTATAAATTATTTTTCATTTTCATACTCATATATTGTGAATAATACTTGCCAATATCATTGCTTAACAATTAAAATAACTGCCGTTTATTTAGTTTATATCAATACATAATGAAAACAACTGATAGTAAATGTGTATCCTTCAAAAATTATATTCGATCTTAATTTCACAAAAGACAAATTTTGCTATTCCTCATTTTCTGTTTACCTTGTAAGCAAGTTTGAAACAAATCACCGCCATATTATTTTTATTGTTTTCTGTTCAGTTGCTTTCAGCACAAACCGGAGGATTGAATATTTACGATTTTCTTCAATATCCAAATTCGGCAAGAATGGCGGGCATTAACGGCTCAACGCTTAGTAAAAAAGACGGCGACCTTTCTTTGTCTCTTTCCAATCCTTGTTTTATCGACACCACCTTACATAAGCAACTGGTATTTTCCAACTCTTTTTATATTGACAAAACGAATTTGGGCAATGTGCTATTTGCCTATCATCATCCGAAAATAAAATCTACTTTGCTCTACGGTATTCAATATGCCAACTACGGCAAATTTGACGGACGGGATGTGGCAGGCAATCAGACGGGCACTTTCAGAGCTGCTGATTTTAATTTTCAGGTCAGTACCGCACGTCATTTTAACCGGTTTTATTATGGCGTTTCATTGAAATTTATTGTTTCGCATTTAGCCTCTTATACTTCACTGGGCTTGGGCACGGATGTCGCCATTGGTTATTCAGATGCAAAATCCAAGCTGAGTTTTGCTTTTGTTTTGCATAATGCCGGAGCCGAATTAAAACCATATATCAAAGGTGAGGGCAGACAAAAATTGCCCATGCGGCTCGACTGGTCTTTGTCAAAATCATTCAAACATTTACCGCTTACTATTTACGTTACGGCACATAATTTACAAACATGGAAACTCACCTACCCCGAAGAAGAACAGCAAATTATTCTGTTAGGTACTACCAAAAAGAAAAACAAAGGTGCTGAAATCGTAGATAATCTGTTCAGACATACTGCCTTTGGTTTGGAAGTACAGGCAGGCAAACCTGTGCAATTGCGTTTTGGCTACAATCATTTGCGCAGACAAGAATTGGGCATCGGTAAGAAAAAAGGCTTTGCCGGATTTACGGCAGGTTTTGGTGTTAATATCAAACAATTTGTTTTTGATTATGGCTTTGCACAATATAACCGAACGGGTAATGACCATCAAATCACTTTGCGAATAAAACTGGATGAATTCGGGCATAAGGCTAAATAACAAAAATGCTCAACAGCATACTTCATTAACATGTCAATAAAAATCAATATCGCAATCGACGGCTTTTCTGCATGCGGCAAATCATCTACAGCCAAACAAGTTGCCGAAGAACTCGGCTATACTTATATTGATACCGGTGCAATGTATAGGGCAGTAACGTATTATTTGCAACAACATTTGATAAATGTACATAATGAAGAAGGCATTAAACTTGCCTTACCCAATATCGAAATTGATTTTAAACGCATACAAGGCGAATTGCATACTTTTCTGAATGATGAAGATATTGAATCGGAAATCCGAAAACCTTATGTGGCTGCAATGGTTTCTGAAGTAGCAGCAAACAGTGATGTGCGCAGAAAACTGGTAGAGCAACAGCAAAAGATGGCTTCGCACAAGGGCGTTGTGATGGAAGGAAGGGATATCGGCAGCGTTGTCATGCCTGAAGCTGAACTCAAGTTTTTTATGACGGCAGATTTGGATGTTCGGACAAAGCGAAGACAAGATGAGTTAATGGCAAAAACAGGAAAATTATTTTCACTTGAAGAGTTGAAATCCAACCTTATACATCGGGATAAAATTGATTCTACCCGCGAAGATTCTCCATTAACTCAGGTTGATGATGCTATTGTCATCGACACTACGCATCTGACTTTGGAAAAGCAAATTGAGTTAATTGTAGATAAAGCAAAAAGATTGATAAATGCTTAATTGATTTCGATTTCAATTTTTACTTTAGTGCCCGCGGCTTCATTTTGCTCATCATATAAATCAATGATATCGACAGTGTATTTGCTGTCGCGGATTTTATGAAGTGTTTCAAACATGTCTTTCGTGATAACCGTGCCGAGAGATTTATGCTGTTTTTTCAGGTTTAATTCCGCAGCTTTTGTTCTGCCAATACCATTATCCGTAATTTCGCAAATGCAATAATTATCTCGTTTGAAGAAATGGATTTGCAGATTTTTTTCTCCCTCTTTTTTTAACAGACCATGCCAGATTGAATTTTCTACATAAGGCTGAAAAAGCATGGAGGGCATCTCTACAGAATAAATATCCAGATTTTCAACCTTCAAATCATAATGGAACTTTTTATCAAAACGCAGTGATTCTAATTCTAAATACAACTTCAGATTTTCGATAATTTCAGACAATGGAATAAATGTTTTTACGGAATTCTCCAGTACGGCTCTAACCAGCCTGGATAATTTAGTAAGATAAGTTGAGGCTTCCATATTTTTATCAGAAAGAATCATCGCCTGAATGGAATTCATGCAATTGAAAATAAAATGCGGATTCATCTGAGCGACCAAGGCTTTTAATTTTATTTCAGCTAATTGCTTTTCATAAATCGTTTTCTGCTTTTCCTTACGCGCTTTTTCTATTTCTTTCATTCGTGCCGAACGTATAGTGTTTTTTATAAAACGATATAAGAAAAACAAGGATACAATGATAAAGAATATTCTAAATAAAATAGTCTGCCAGAACATAGGTTTTATCCTGAATTCAAATCTGGAAATATTGTCGCTCCATACCGCATCATTATTCGAAGCCTTTACCAGTAGTGTATAATTTCCATGCGGGAGTTTGGCATATTTCACATAATTCCGGTTGGATGTAGTCCAGTTTTTATCATAGCCTTCCAGTTTATACTGAAACATATTTTTTGGCGGATTGGCATAATCACTTGACGAAAATTCAAATTCGATATTATCCTGATCATTACTGAATTTCACTCGCTTTGGATGCCGGCTATAACGATCGAAATCAACAGGTACATCGTTTGCTTTTACTGAAATAATATTGCTGCTTGGCTTATAAGCATTAAACGGCACTTCATTTGCCTGAATAATATTAAAACCGTTTACTCCTCCGAAATAAATCTCGTCATCATCTGTTTTTAAAAATGCGCCACCGTTAAATTCATTACTCTGCAAACCATCGTTCACATCATAATTTTTAAATGCTTTTGAGATAGGATCAAAAACTGAAATTCCACGATTTGTACTCATCCATAATTTCCCCGAATTGTCTTTTAGTATGCTGTACACGTAATTATTACTCAATCCTGATTTTTCCGTATAATTGACTTCTATCGCAAATGATTTTTTATTAAAAAGATAAATACCATTATTGCCCGTAGCCACCCAAAACCGGTCGGCATCCTCTTTTAGTAAGGCATATACCCTGCCGTTTTTAAAATATTTGTCATTCAGTTCTTTCAGTGCATCTATATCCATAAATCCTTCCGCCGTATTCAGATGGTAGATACCCGCATTAGATGCAATCCACAAAGTGCCGTCATCATCTTCTGTAATAAATCTAGGAATAAAATGCCGGCTGTAATACATGATATTTAACAAATCAAATTCCTGCCGGATAGCATTAAACTTATAAATATTATTATCGTCAAAGGCGTAAAGTTCACCATTGCTCTTTTCAAATAAACGGATATTGGAATAGCGATTGACTGTTAAATTTTCATGGGCATTATTTGCCGTGAAATAATAGCGTACAAAATTATTTCCTGAAGGTAAAAATTTACAGATTCCGTTTAAAGTACCAATCCACAATACTCCTTTTTTATCAATTAAAATATCCTGCACCACATCATTTGATAATGAACTGAAAGCTGAATTATTTCGCCAGTTGGTAAACAAATTCTTTTTAACATCAAAACGAAATAATCCTCCGCCATCAGTACCCACCCATATATTTCCTGTCTTGTCCTTTTCAATAGCAAGAATATATTTATTAGTCAGCCAGGAAGTTTTAAATGGCTCTTGTGTGATCAATTTAAATTTATACTTATACGGAGAGTAAGCTGATATTCCTGCTCCCTTGCTGCCTACCCATAAAGTCTGACTTTTGTCAACCAGTACACTGAGCAGCTTATTATCCGGAAGCCCCGTCAAATCAAAAATATCGTATTGGTAATTATAAAACTTAGCTTGCTTGGCATCGTAAATAATCAACCCGTTCTGACTGGTGGCCATATAAATATTACCTGCCTTATCAACACTCAAATCATTAATTTTACCTTGCAAGGCCGGTAACTTTTTCCCATTAGCAGAAAAAGTATCAATATCGTTAAAATTCTTATCGTATTTAAAAACACCACTGTTAGTTGCAATCCAGTAATTATACTGATTATCCTGTACTACGCTGTTTATTTTTTTTGCACTTAGTGCCGCCCAAATTTTTGATGAACTGCGTAATACAACTGTTTTAGATTTGGGTACATAATTATACAGCAAATCATTTTTAGAACTCAGCAATATTTTACCTTCATTATCTTTATAGAGTATTTCATCATAGTCATAATAAAATTTTATATTGATGGCGTAATCTTTGGGACTTAATCCTTTTTTTCCAATTTGCACTAATTCAGCCCTGAAAACACTATAATTCGTTTGCACCCAAACTGCTTTGTCATCTTCGGCAATAATGCGTTTAATTTGCAATGGACTTTCTGTATTGACAAATATTTTTTTATCCGGCATAAATACACTGATGCCCCGCTCTGTGCCTATCCAAAATACGCCATCACCGGTTTCAGCCATGCACTGAGTAAAATTTGACACTAAAGAGTTGCTGTTGTCTATTTGGTTCTTGAAGACTTCAAAAGTATAGCCGTTATACAAGTTTAGCCCCTCGTTTGTACAAAACCACATATAGCCCTTGCTTCCTTGAAAAATGTAATTTATACTGTTTTGCGACAAGCCATCTTTTATATCTAATGTTTTGAATTTGAATAAAGATACATCCAGCGCAAAACCAGACAGATAAGTCAGTAGCAAAAGTGAGAGAAAACTAAAACGTATATGGTTGAGCAATCCGGACATTCTTAAATTCCTTCTTACAAAATAGCAAAAAAAACGGGATGCAATGCATCCCGAAAAATTTTTAGAGCTTTAACACCCTGTCGTACTTCTTTTTATTTATGAGTGTAAACTAACCAAAAGCACGAACTTATTTTAAACGTAAACAACTTAAAATGATGATGTAAAAATAAGGCGATTATAAGATGAAATGAGGACACTTAGTATTCGGGTCAATTTTTCAGGTATTCGGTAAGTATCAGGGTAAAAGTGGCTGGCAAAAAAAATGGTCTTTTTTGAGCATTATCCTTGTTTTTCAACAAATGGTAGCTATTTTTCATGTATAAATTCGTTTTTAGGTTAAAATTTCAGCTATCAAAAACCTGAATTTAACGCTTTTTTTATATATGATTATTTTATTTTACTGATAGAATTCATAGTATATCTGTGCTATTCTGATTAATTTTGTCTATGAAAATTTTAAGTGCAAAACAAATTCGCGAAGCGGATGCTTATACCATAAAAAATGAACCAATAGCAAGTATTGATTTGATGGAACGTGCTGCTAATAAATGGACAGTTCTTTTCCTCAAAGATTATCCGGATAAAAAACAAACAAAATACATTTTTTGCGGTCCGGGAAATAACGGTGGCGACGGACTGGTCATTGCCCGTTTATTATTACATAAAAAGCATGCAGTCAGTGTGTTTATATTGAACAGCAAACACTATTCGGCAGATTTTTTAATTAATCTTAAAAAATTAAAACACTACCGGCACATCATTTCTGAAGCCGATTTTCCAAAACTGAATAATAAGGCAATCATCATTGATGCCCTTTTTGGTTCAGGTTTAAACAAACCCTTGTCCGGCATTACGGCTCAATTGGTCAGCTACTTAAATGAACAGGATGCAGCCATCATTTCAGTTGATATGCCATCAGGATTATTTGCTGATAAGCCATCCGCTTTACCTGCTATACAAGCACAGGACACTTACACCTTTCAATTTCCTAAACTTTCTTTCTTAATGCCTGTTAGCGGAAATACAGTCGGCAATTTCAAAGTTGCTGACATTGGACTTCATCCTGATTTTATTTCAAAAATAAATACGCCTTATTTTTACACGGATAAAAAAGAGATAAAGCAGCTGCTTAAAACCCGTAAAAAATTCAGTCATAAAGGCAGTTATGGACATGCTTTATTAGTTGCAGGAAGTCAGGGTAAAATGGGTGCTGCCACACTAAGTGCTACGGCTATTTTGCGAAGCGGGGCGGGCTTGCTTACTGCTCATATTCCGGCATGTGGTTATTCAATTTTGCAGACTGCACTACCGGAAGCCATGTGTATTTGTGATGTTAATAATATGCACATTTCCGGTATTCCCATACAAGCAACCTATTCTGCAGTAGCCATTGGGCCGGGCTTAGGTACACATCGGGAAACAGCTTCTGCATTGAAATCTTTTTTGCAAGTTAATAAAACTCCGTGCGTAATTGATGCTGATGCGCTCAACCTCATTGCTCAGCATAAAACAATGCTCAAGTTATTGCCCGAACACTGTATCTTAACACCACATCCTAAAGAATTTGAAAGACTGGCTGGAACATGGAAAGATGATTTTGACAGATTGCAAAAATTACAGGCATTTTCTAAAAAGCACAAAGTCATTACCATACTAAAAGGTGCGCATTCTGCTATCGCAGATTTATCAGGAAACGTTTATTTCAACTCCACCGGAAATCCGGGTATGGCTACTGCCGGTAGTGGCGATGTATTAACCGGAATTATTTGCGGCTTACTGGCTCAAGGATACTCAGCACTTGAAGCCTCAAAATTAGGCGTGTTTTTACATGGCTCAGCTGCAGATCTGGCACTCAAAAAACAAAGTGAAGAAAGTTTGATTGCAAGTGATTTCATCAACAATTTAGGCAGCGCATTTAAACAGTTGAAAATATAATTTCCGTTTAAAAATATGGCTCATGTTAAAAAGCATTAATTTTGCAATTGGGTGAATCTTATTTTACACCTTTACGGTTATAAATCAAAAACCAAGTAAATTACATCTCATGAAAAAATTATTTTTCCTTTCCTTTCTAAACCTTACCATTTCAAGCATTTGGGCAGCTAATGTAATGCTGACAGTTCATTTAAAAAACGGTGATATTATTTCCGGCAAATCTACTTTAAACAAAGTAGCTATTACTACTGCGTATGGAAATCTGAACATTCCTATTGAACAGATTTCTGCCTTGCAATTTGGTATTCCTTCTGACCATAGCAAAGATGCCATAGTGGTGGCTGACTTATCCAAACTGAGTGCAGCGAAAGGTTTGGATGCCAAACCCATTTATGACAAACTGCTGGCAATGGGTACTCCAATCTTATCGACTGTAAAAACTTTTTCGGAGAGCACGAATTATACCATGTCAGAAAATGAAAACTATACCATAGAGCAATTGCTGGATGAGTTATATAAAATTGCTAATTTGTCAAGTGCCGACCCAATTGAAGATGCCATTACTTTTGGCAATAATAACTATATCGAGGGGAATATTACTTTTAGTGATATTTTGCTTCAATCTGATTATGGAAACCTGACATTTAAAAAAGATAAAATTGAAAGCCTGGATATTAGTATGATTGATGAATCAACTATTTTGGGGAACGGTCAGTTTAGATTAAAAGCAAATACGCAAATTTCTGGAAATGAAAAACAAGGATGGGTAAATACGGGCATTACACTGAAAGAAGGAGATAAATTTTCGATTACAGCATCTGGTAAAATCATTTTGAAAAGTTTATCCGGTGGAGCATTTAATCCTGACGGCTATATGAGTGGCACAAAAGACGGTGCTTACAATGAGGATGCCGAAATAAAATATGGCTCAGTTGTGTATAAAATAGGAGATAACGGTACTTATTATGGTGCGGGTTCAAAGTTTGAAGGAACAGCAGAAAGTTCAGGTCCTTTATTTATTTCTATTTACGAAACTGTTTATGACAAAACCAATACCGGAAGCTATACTGTAACAGTGAAGAAAAAGTGATTGGGGATTGGAAATTGGAGATTAGTCATTGGTAATTAGTCATTAGTTATTGGGAATTGGTGATTTGGGTTTTTATTTTGTGTGGGTAATGGAGTTATTTGTGTGGTTTACAGTAGTTGAATTATCATTTTAAAGCATTTCTCAATAAAACTCTTTCTTGCAGGCGCTTAGTGTATTTTGCATTAAGCTGGCTACGGTCATCAAGCCTATGCCACCCGGAACCGGAGTAATATAACTGCATTTTTTGCTCACTTCCTCAAAATCCACATCACCTACTAAACGGAATCCCGACTTTCTGCTGCTGTCTTCAATACGCGAAATGCCCACATCTATCACTACAGCACCTTCTTTTACCATATCAGCTTTCAGAAATTGCGGAATGCCCAAAGCCGCAATAATAATATCTGCCTGTAATGTTTCAGCTTTCAAATCATTGGTTTTGGAATGGCATAAAACCACCGTACTGTTGGCAAACTTATTCTTTTTGCCCATCAAAATACTCATCGGTAAACCTACAATATTACTGCGACCAATAACTACACAGCGTTTACCTTCTGTTTCTATATTATAGCGTTTTATGATTTCTAAAATACCCTTAGGTGTTGCTGATACATAAGCAGGCAAATTCAATACCATACGCCCAACATTTAACGGATGAAAACCATCCACATCTTTTTCGGGATGTATAGCCAGCAGTATTTTTTCTTCATTGAAATGTTTGGGTAAAGGCAATTGGACAATAAAACCGTCTATTGCAGCATCTTCATTCAGCTGCTGTATATTAGCGAGTACTTCTTCTTCTGTAGCATTATTTTCCAACTTAATGAGTGTGGAATCAAATCCTACCTCTTTGCATGATTTTACTTTATTGGCAACATAAGCTTCGCTTGCCGGATTATTGCCTACTAATATTGCAGCGAGATGTGGTGTTTTTTTTCCTGCTGCTTGCAGTTGTAAAACTTCTTCTTTTATTTCTTGTTTAATGTCAGCAGCTATTTTTTTGCCGTCTAATAAAACCATACTTGTTTTTTTGCAAAATTACGGCGATTTCAAAGATTAGTGAAATGAATTTTTCAGTAAGAAAATTTAAAATGGGTGAATAACCGTTTGTATTTCTTTGGCTAAAGCTTTACGGGTTTCCATGTATTCCATCTTTTTCAGTAAAGAAGCAATCATTTCTTCAAAATTGCCTGTGCTTTCTGCTGTTTTAATTCGTTCATCCAAAATTTTCATCACTTCCATCAGCATATAATAGCGGTAGCGGTTCATCACTGAAACCACATCCGTTTTATAGGTGCGATTGGCATCACGCACAATAATTTCATGTTTATTAAACCAATTCGGACTTAATTCATGCGGTGAACTCATGAGTTCAATCATTGTTTCTTTTACTTCCGGATCTTCTATATTTTGAGGTTTTTTGATGTCTTCAAAAGGTGTTTCATTTTGATAAGCATCAATGTACAAACGTATGATTTTGCCGAACACATTATTTTTTAATTCCACATCAAACAAATCGAAAATAACAAACTCTGCTACAGAATTTTCGTCGTTCATTTCTTTTTCTCCATGTTCCAATAAGATACGTATAATATCTCGTTCCTGATAATACAGAAACGGAATTTTAGTGTGCGTTTGTTTGTGTTCAATTTCTTCCGTAATATGCTCTGTTATTTGAGCTTGTTCATCTTCATTGATAATTCGGTTTTTCTTGAGTTGTTGTGTGCGTATTTTATTGACTTCATTTACTAAAATCGCTTCCGGAACATCCACTATACCCGCACATTGTTTGATATATAACTGGCGTTTGATATTATCGCCAATCAATGCAATACTTTCCACAATATCCCGAATGACATCTGCTTTTTTAGCCGGATCATTTTCTGTTTCTTTAATGCCGATGTTTGTTTTGAAGAAAATAAAATCCTGCTGATGTGTTTCAATAAATCGCAAAGTTTCATCTGTGCCTCTGTGTTTGACAAAAGAATCGGGATCTTCATTATCCGGCAACAATACGATTTTTACATTCATGCCTTGCTCCAGCACAATATCCAATCCTCGCAATGCTGCTTTCACGCCGGCGGCATCACCGTCGTAGAGGATAACCATATTTTCTGAAAAGCGTTTTATCAGCAGCACTTGTTCTTTTGTCAGTGCCGTACCACTTGATGCCACTACATTTTTAATTCCGGCTTGATGCAAAGAAATAACATCGGTATAGCCTTCTACCAAAAAACAAACATCGTGTTTGCGTATCTCTGCTTTAGCCTGATAAATGCCATACACTATCTGGCTTTTATGATAAACATCCGTTTCCGGTGTGTTTATATATTTGGGTTGGTTTTCTGCTTTTTTGAGAATACGTCCGCCGAATGCAATCGTTTTGCCGCTTACATTGTGAATGGGAAACATAACACGGTCGCGAAAAAAATCGTAATATTTTTCGTTTTTTTCTTTTATCAACCCGGCTTTAAGTAGCAGATCTTTATTATACCCTTTTGCAATTGCGTCCTTATATAAATTATCAAAACTATCGAGTGCATAACCGAGTTGGAATTCGTTTATCGTATTTTCAGTAAATCCTCTTTCTTTAAAATACGGCAGACCAATAGCTTTACCGTCTTCTGTTTCAAAAAGTTGTTGTTTGAAAAATTGCGTGGCATAATTTAATATGATCAATAAGCTTTCTCTGGCGTCCTGAACTTCTTTATTGTTTTCTTTTTCGGAGAATGTTTCTTCTACTTGTATATTGTATTTTTGGGCGAGATAACGCAGTGCTTCCGGAAAAGTCATTTTCTCGTGTTCCATCACGAAGTTGACAGAATCGCCGCCTTTTCCGCATCCGAAACATTTATAAATATTTTTATTCGGATTAACCGCAAAAGACGGCGTTTTTTCCTGATGAAAAGGACAACATGCTTTAAAGATAGAGCCGGCTTTTTTGAGAGGTACAAAATCGCGCACCACGTCTTCAATTTGGACGGTATCGTAAATTCGTTGTATGGTATCGCGCGTAATCAAAGTTTAAGAAGCGTGTTAATTAGTTAATTAGTTTAGGAGTTTATTAATTTAAGAGTTAATTAGTTTGACAGTTTGTTAAGTATTCAAGTATTTCTTAGTTTATTAGAGAGCCACGTAGTGGCGCGACCTTTTTAGCCAATAAAAACAATTGTAAACAAGCCACGTAGTGGCGACACCTTTATTGGAGATTGGTTTATTAATTTAATAGTTAATTAGTTTAAAAGTTTGTGAATTAATAATCTAAAATTTATAATCTATTGTCTTGATTCTATATATCCATATTATCTTGCCTGCCATCTATAATGCGAATTATTTTTATTTGTTCATTTTCTGGTTTGTATATAATCAAATAGTAGCGTACTAATACTCGTCTGAATTCTGCTTGGTTTATCTTTCTGCCAAAATTGGGGTGCGATTTCAATATTTGAATTGCCTCAAAAATTTCACAGTTAACTTTTCCGGAAATACTATGGATTTGTTGCGGTTATACCAATATTCCAAAATTTGCATTAAATCATCTTCTGCTTTTTGTGACCAAACTATCTCTTTTGATTTATCCATGCTTTCACCTTAGAATTCAATAATTCATTATCAATATACCGACCTTCATCTATGGCTGTATCTGCAACATAAAAAGAATCAATTTCTTCATCCGAAAATACATAATCATCAGCCTTTAAAATGCGGAACACCTCAGCCAATAATTGCACATCATCAGAATTTTGAATTTTTAAAATAATATCGTCTTTTATAGTCATGTATTAAAGTTAGTAAAAATTTTGTGTTTAGTGGTTGGAAGTTCAAGAGTTAATCAGTTTAGGAGTTTATTAATTTAAGAGTTAATTAGTTTAAGATTTTGTGAGTTAAGAATTTAAAATCTAAAATTTAGCATCTATAATCTATTGTCTTGATTCTTGGTTCTTATATCTATTTATCATCAACTACAAACAACTATTCAATAACTTTTGCCAATTGCCTTATCCCTCTAAACAAATAATTAGCCTCTCAGTTCTGCATAATATTTATAAAAATACGGGATGGTTTCAATGCCTTTAAAATAGTTGAACAGCCCATAATGTTCATTGGGTGAGTGTATATTATCACTGTCTAACCCAAATCCCATCAACACTGATTTCAAGCCTAAAATATCTTCAAACAAGGCTACAATTGGAATACTGGCACCGTTGCGCATCGCCAAAGGTTTTTTGCCAAAGGTATGTTCCAGTGCCTTGTAAGCAGCCACAAATTCTACAGAATCTACCGGCGTTACATAAGGCTCACCGCCATGGTGTTCGGTTACTTTCACAGTCACGGTTTCCGGAGCTATTTTTTCAAAATACTTGGTAAACAACTCAGCAATTTTCTTTGAAGATTGATTGGGTACTAAACGCATGGAAATTTTTGCAGATGCTTTAGCAGGCAATACTGTTTTTGCTCCTTCGCCGATATAGCCGCCCCAAATACCATTGACATCCAATGTAGGACGAATAGTGAGTTGTTCCAATAAAGTGTACCCTTTTTCTCCGCCTGATTTCGGCAAGCCAATGCTCTTTTCAAAGCCTTCTACAGTAATAGGCACAGCATTGATTTGTGCTTTTTCTTCAGCGGATAATTCAAGTACATCATCGTAAAAACCATCTATGGTGATGTGGTTATTTTCATCTTTAAGACTTCCGATTAAACGACATAAAACATTCAAGGGATTGTCCACACCTCCGCCATAAACACCCGAATGCAAATCTCTGTCCGGACCGTTTACTTCTACTTCCATATAGCACAACCCTCGCAAACCGTTTGTAATGCAAGGGGTATCATTGTCAATGATTCCGGTATCTGAAATTAAAATGACATCCGCTTTCAGTTTTTCTTTATTTTCCAAGAGGAAATCGCCTAAATGTGCCGAGCCAATTTCTTCCTCTCCTTCGATAATCACTTTAATATTGCAAGGAAGAAAATCGTTTTGCAACATCATTTCCAAAGCTTTAACATGCATATAAACTTGCCCCTTATCGTCGCAGGCACCACGAGCAAAAATAGCGCCCTGCGGATGCAATTCAGTAGTTTTAATCACTGGCTCAAAAGGTGGAGAAGTCCATAATTCATAAGGATCTGCGGGTTGTACATCGTAATGCCCATAAACTAAAACCGTAGGTTTGGATGCATCTGTTATTTTTTCGGCATACACGACAGGATAACCCTTAGTAGGCAATAATTCCACCTTATCCATCCCGATTTTTATAAATTCATTTTTCAAAAAATCGGCTGTACGCAATACTTCTTCTTTAAATTTTGGGTCGGCAGAAACAGAAGGAATGCGTAGCCAGTCACATATTTCCTGAATATAGCGTTCTCGGTTGCTGTCAATCGCATTTTTTACAAAATCCATTTTTTTCTTAATTTGAGTGTGAAATTAATCAAAAGAAGAGAAATAAAAATCAGATACAACTCATATCCCCTCTTTCTTAATGCTATTTAATAATTTATTCTATTTTCCTGCTAAATTAATCTGCTATTAAACAATATATTTGTGCATGCCAAAAATTGCAGTGGTTACCGGAGCGAGCGGACACATAGGTTTTCATGTAGCTAAATTATTACTTGAGAAAAACTATGAAACCCATTTACTTATTCGTTCTGTAAATGCCAATGTGGCAAAATTGGCACAAGCCGGGGCGCAGGTACATCAGGTCAATTTATTTGAACCGTCTACCTATTCCGCTTTTTTATCGAATGCAGATGTGTTATTTCATCTCGCTGCAGAAAATACGACATCGGTAACAAATGCTGTCAGTGTGCTGGAAAACACAGACAAGCTGACACAAACCGTCTTGAATACTGCACTTGATGCCGGTATAAAAACAATCATCTATACCAGCTCTGTAGTAGTTTTGGGCAGAAGCCACTATCCTGAGATTTTACTGAATGAAAAAGATATTGTCCGCAATCCGGAAAGCCCTTATGTGCAAGGCAAATTGTTGGCAGAACAATATGTTGCAGCACTTATCAAAGAAAAAAATGCGGATATTCGCAGAGTTTATCCCTCGTGGGTAGTAGGAGATAATGACACAGGCTTAACACCTCCGCATAAAGTCATTAAGGATTTCTTAGCCAAAGGTGTTCCGGTATATTTTGACGGCGGAATATCTATTGCTGATGTTACGAATGTCGCAGAAGGGCATGTAAATGCTTATGAAAAAGGCAGTTTTGCTCAGCAATATGTACTAAGTGGTGATAATATTACGTTTAAACGTTTTTATGAAATACTGTCTGACAATTCAAATCAACAGATGCCCAAAATAAAAATGCCCAAATGGGTAATTTTTATTGCTTCCTGGATATTTACCAAACTTTTTAAAATGTTTGGAAAAGAATTTCCGATATCACCGCAATATGTGCGCAGCGTGGTCGGCAGTTATTCCTGGTATGATTGTTCTAAAGCAAAAAAAGATATTGATTATCAAACCAAACCTGTTGAAGATATTTTGAAAAATGCCATTCAAAATGACATAAAGCGGGAACTTGGTTTATTACAATTAGGCAAAAGAAATACGCTGACAAATTCTGCAACTTCAAGCAATGAGGCTGACCATGAAACTTTGCTAATAACTGGTGTACCCGGCTGGCTGGGTAACAGAATGGTGGATATTTTGATTAATGGCGATCGTTTCGGTAACTGGCAAAGTAGTCGAAAAGTGCGCTTGATGGTAGAACCTCGTTTTAAAGGCTTACTGAATTTGCCGGATAATTTTGAAGTTATTTATGCTGATATCACGAATAAAAACCAAGTGACTGAAGCAGTAAAAAATGTAGTTACTGTATTTCATTTAGCCGGAGCAATTTATCCGAAACATGTGGATGTTTTGTACAAAGTGAATGAAGTCGGCACTAAAAATTTAGTGGATGCCTGCATTGAAAATAAGGTACGCCGAATGGTCTTTATGAGCACCGATTCGACATGCGGATATGGGACGAAAGAGAAACCTGTATTTGACGAAAACACCTTGCCCAATCCCTATAAAAACTACGGCAACAGCAAGTGGCTCGCAGAAGAATATCTGTTGCAGAAGACCAGAGAAGGTAAAATTGACGGAACGTCATTACGCGGTTTTTGGTTTTTCGGTCCTTTTGCACCGGAGCGGCAAATGAATTTTGTGAACATGTTTTATTGGCCGAGACAGATTGTATTTGGAAACGGCAAAAATTTACGAAGTATCTCCCATGTGGACAATATTATTGAAGCATTTTTTCAGGCAGAAAAAAATCCGAAAACTTACGGGCAATGGTACTGGATTGGAAATGAACAACCGCATCCGACAGTAGATGATATTTATAAAAATATTGCGTCTGCTTTAGGTGTTCCATATAAACCCCTTTATGTTCCTAAAATGGTATGCCGTCTGATGGAAAAAACAGATACGTTTATGGGTAAATTTAACCGCATCAACTCGACTATACAAGCAGCAGGAAAATTTGATTATGATATTGCAGGAAGTATAGATAAAGCTCAGCGTGATTTTGGTTATCAACCCAAAATCAACTTAAAAATGGCAAGTGAAGAGCTTGCAGTATTGACGAAAAAAAATAAAAAATAACAACATTAAACTTAAGTATTAGATATTTTATAATAAATATTCATGAGAAATAAAGTTATTAAGGTATTTCTTTAAGATTCCTTATTTTTGAACCCAATGAAATTTTCATTCGTCATATTGTTTGTCTTTTCTCTAATGTTATTTTCCTGTAATTCACAAAAACCAACGAATTACGCAGGCAAAGGCAAGTATTTTGATATTTTGACCTATGTACGGGAAGATTTAGCAAATAATAAACACAACAATTGCGGTGAAGAAAAAACTGTGTATTTAAACGGCAGACATGAAACACGCAAAATAGACACAGTGAACTGGGGAGATGAACTGGAACCTTTGCTCAATTGCGATATCAATTATCCGGCATGGGATGGTAAGTTTTTTGTGGACAGCGCAGCTACCAAATTTACGAATCCTGGAACGATGCAATATTTTTATCGCAGCATAGATAAAAAAATTCCCATTACATCCATGACCGTCAATAAAGATTCACTTGGGCGGGTTATCAATGTGGTTATTCAGAAATCGGTGAAATCATTCTTATTTTCCCATCGACAATCCATAGAATATATTCCTAAAATAGGTTATTCGTTGCGCAGCGAACAAAAAACAAATTTATTTAACAGCGTAAGTGTTAATGTAGACATAAAATATAATTGTAAAGAGTAATCATGGCAAAAATTGATGCAAGAGTTTTTAAAGGCGCACGAGATTTTCTTCCCGAACAGATGTTGCAACGTGAACGTATCGTTCATCTCATGCGCAGCGTTTTTAAAAAATACGGCTATGATCCGGTGGAAACACCTGCTATCGAATACCTGAATGTCCTGACCGGAAAATACGGCGATGAAGCCGACAGGCTGATTTACAAACTCAATTACAAAACAGGCTCAAAAGATGAAGCCGCCTTACACTATGATTTAACGGTTCCATTTTCTCGCATGGTAGCCATGCATCCCGATTTACCCATTCCTTTCAAACGCTACCAGATACAACCCGTCTGGCGCGCCGACAGACCACAGCCACATCAAGGGCGTTTTCGGGAGTTTTATCAATGCGATGTGGACTGTGTGGGTTCAGAATCTATGCTGATAGAAGCAGAATTAATTGCCATCAATTTTGAAATTCTTACTGCGCTTAACATTCCGGATTTTCTCATTAAAATCAACAACAGAAAAATCCTCAACGGCATTACGGAATATATTGGCTTAGACAAAACCTATGTTTCTGAGGTATGTACTTCTATTGATAAACTGGATAAAGTGGCTTGGACAGAAGTAGAAAAAGAACTTTCAGAAAAAAATATACCAACTGCATCCATTCAAAAATTGCATGATTTAATTTCTAAAGAAATTACTTTAGAGGCTTTAAAAACAGAACTCTCCGGCATTGAAATTGCACAAGAAGGTATCCGAGAGCTCGAAGATATTTTTAATTATTTGCAGGTTTTACAAGTGCCTGCTACAAGCTATACTTTTGATATTTCATTAGCCCGCGGACTTGATTACTACACAGGTCCCATTTATGAGATAAAACTATCTAATCATCCGCATATCGGCTCCTTGGGCGGTGGTGGCAGATATAATGGGCTGATTGCTTATTTCGGTGGCAGAGATTTACCATCAGTAGGCACTTCCTTGGGTTTAGACCGCATTTATACTGCTCTTGAACAACTGAATTTATTGACTACAGAAAAAACGTCTACAAAAGTTTTAGTATGCAATTTTGGCAAATCCACTTTGCAAGCTTCGCTGGAATGGACTGCCGAGTTGAGAAAAAACGGAATCGCTGCCGAGCTATATCCCGATGCTACCAAGATGGGCAAGCAATTCACCTATTGCGATAAAAAACAAATTCCTTTCGTCTGTATTATCGGAGAAGAAGAGCTGCAAAATAATTTAATAGGTTTTAAAGACATGCATACCGGCCTACAGGAAAAATTGACAAAAGAAGAGATTCTTGCCTTATTAAAATAGATTTTCAATTAAATGTGAATTTACATAGTTAAGCTTTAGTATAACGATGTATACTAATGACCTCATAAATCTATGCTGACATTTTACCTTTAAAAGACAATCTTTTAAGCAAATTATCTTATTTTTGTAAAAAATTGGATATGAAATTTAGTGTCGACAAACAGCCTGATTATGTAGCCTATGAGCTTCTGGATGATAAACTGACTTCCTTAAATGCACCAGTCTTAAAATCAGAATTGGTGGTGGCAAATGCCGAAGGTTTTAAAAATATGATTGTCGATCTGGGCAATGTAAAATTCGTAGATTCATCAGGATTGAGTTCATTATTAATCGGTCATCGTTTGTGTAAAGATGAAAAAGGAAAATTCTGTCTTTGTGGCTTAAATGACACCGTAAAAAGCCTGATTAAAATTTCCAAATTAGACGACGTGCTACATATCTATTCTACTCAGCATGATGCTATTGAAGCATTGAGCAAAAAGAAAAAAGCACACTAATTGATTATTGAATATCACTGCTTATTATGAATACCTGTGCGTTGACCATACTCGGTTGCAACTCCGCTTTGGCAGAACATGGCAGAAATCCAACGGCACAGGTTTTGCAAATGCGCAACCATACGTTTCTGATAGATTGTGGAGAAGGAACACAAATGCGCATTCAGCAATACAATGTAAAATGGTTTAACATAGACCATATTTTTATTTCTCATTTACACGGCGACCATTACTACGGATTAATAGGTTTACTGACTACTTTTAATTTATTAAAACGGCAAGCAGATTTGACACTATATGCACCCAAAGAATTGAAAGCCATTATTGATATTCAATTAGCAGCCAGCAACACAAAATTAAATTACAACTTACATTATATCGAAACACATTCAGAAACGCCTCAGCTGATTTTTGAAGATGATACCCTGACTGTTCACACCATCCCTCTACAACATAAAATTCCGACGAACGGATTTTTATTCAGAGAAAAAATTGGTGACAGAAAGTTGCTGATAGAGAAATTAGAAGGACGCAACTATCAATTAACCGACTTAAAACTATTAAAACGAAATACGGATATTTTGGATGATGACGGCAATCCAATTTTTGCCCGTGAAGTAACTACTGATCCTAATCCTGCTAAGAGTTATGCTTTTTGCAGCGATACGATGTATAACGAAGCAATGTTTGACCAAATTCGTGGTGTAGACTTATTATATCATGAATCTACTTTTCTGCACGACTCCTTGCAGCGTGCCGAAGAAACCAAACACAGTACGGCTTTACAGGCAGGATTGACAGCAAAAGAAGCACAAGTAAAACAACTCTTAATTGGTCATTATTCGTCCAGATATGCTAATTTAACACCTTTGCTGGAAGAAGCACAAACAGCATTTGGAAACACAATTTTAGCTGTAGAAGGACAAACTTATCAATTTTAATTTATGGAATATACTCATCTTTCAGATACCGGTGTGCGTGTCAGTAAAATTTGCTTGGGAACAATGACATGGGGACAGCAAAACACCGAACAGGAGGCACATGAACAACTTAATTATGCCATCGAAAATGGGATAAATTTTATTGATACTGCCGAGATGTATGCCGTTCCTGCCAATCCTGCTACTCAGGGTTTGACTGAAAAATATATTGGTTCTTGGCTAAAAACTCAAGACAGAAGCAAACTGATTGTTGCTACAAAAATTGCAGGACCAAGTGCTGCAACTAAGCATATACGAGGTGGTTCTAAGTTTAACAGCGAACATATTACTGC
>CAYVGM010000014.1:14543-21798 GCA_964451125.1 uncultured Chitinophagales bacterium | reverse complement strand
TAAACCTTTATCCAAAACGGCTAATGGAGGAAACAATACGCTTAAAATTACTCTGAAAATGCTCATTGCTTTATTTATTTTGTTTACTTATTAAACGCAATTGGCATTCCAATAGTTTCAAACAAATCAAAATCTAAAGGAAATTAACAGATTTTAATAGTTTTCAATAAAAAAACAGAGTCCTTATTATTGACTATCAGCATAATAATTAAACAACTCATCAACAGGTTTTACAATAATTTTACCGATAATGTAGTTATTTTTATCTGCTGATTGTGCTAATAGATTGCGAAAATGAAAGGCAATTGACCCGATAAAATGCACCGGACAGGCTTTATACTGTGGCCAGGCTGCTATATTCGTATCAAAAAACTCCTGAAAACCGTTGGAAATTAGTTGTAATATATAGGGATGCTCAGCATGCAATGACAAAAAACGAGCATGTTTTGCCAAAAACACATTAGCATTTGGCTTGTGGTACACATTTTCTATCACATTTTCCTTATCAGTATTAAATTCCCTGAAGAATGCAGTACGCAAATCCTCAGGCATGGTTTGGTATAAAAAAGAGGATACTAACTTTTTGCCAAAATAGCTTCCGCTCGCTTCATCTCCCAATATATAGCCCATACCATGTCTGGTTTTTGCCAGTACTGTACCCGACCAATAGGCAATATTACTGCCTGTGCCTAAAATACAGACTAAGCCTTTCTCATTTCCACATGCTGCAATTGCTGCCCCCAACATATCATGATCTATATGAATTACTGCATTTGGAAACACTTCTTGTAAGGCTTCTTTTACAATATTATTTCTACTATCACTTGAACATCCTGCCCCAAAAAACCTGATAATCTTAACTTTATCAAAATACACGTTTGCTTCTTTCTGTTTCAGCAGTTCTCCAATTATGAATGGCTTATCATGGAAAGTTGGGTTAATGCCTAAGGTATTAAATTCCATTAATTTAGTTCTTCCGTCAGTTAATATCCAATCGGCTTTTGTAGAACCACTGTCTGCTATTAGTAACATGGATTAAAATTTAGTAGAGTTAATTTTTTGAAATCGAAAAAGGCTATTTAG
Source organism: uncultured Chitinophagales bacterium (assembly GCA_964451125.1). Taxonomy (GTDB): domain Bacteria; phylum Bacteroidota; class Bacteroidia; order Chitinophagales; family JADIYW01; genus JADJSS01. Next base: position 20,715 of record CAYVGM010000014.1, on the reverse strand, counting down.
TGTTATGACGTTTTTCTAATTCAGCCAATACCGTATTTAAGGGTGTATTTTTAGCTTCGAGCAAAACAAGAAAATGAAACAACAAATCTGCGCATTCTTGAATGAATAACTGTTCGTTATCATCTTTCGCTTCAATAATTACTTCAACAGCCTCCTCTCCCACTTTTTGGGCTATCTTATTGATTCCCTTATTAAAAAGGTAATTTGTATAGGAGCCCTCAACCGGATGATTCTTTCTATCTTGAATGACAGCAGCCAGTTGATGTAAGAATGAAAAATCGTATTCATTTTGCTCACCCCAACAGGTATCACTGCCGGTATGACAAACCGGACCGGACGGAATAGCTTTTATCAGAAATGTATCTTTATCACAATCCAAAAATACCGACTTTACAGCCAAATAATTGCCGCTGGATTCACCTTTAGTCCACAAACGGTTTTTAGACCTGCTGAAAAATGTAACTTTACCGCTTTCATTCGTCATTTTAAGGGCTTCTTCATTCATAAAGCCAAGCATGAGCACTTTTCCTGTAGCTTCATCTTGTACAATTGCGGGCAATAAGCCATTTCCTTTACCAAAATCTGCTTGCATAATTTTTACTAATGTGTAAATATACTAATTCCACAAATTGTAACGAATTCCTTATTTTTGCTAAAACTTTATTTTATCAAGCCAAATATTGACATTCTCAAGCGATCAACGCAACTCGAACTATGCTTGCATCTTCATCCGCATTGTTTCAGCTATTTGATATTAAATACTGAAAATAATCAGATAATTGACTTTGAAAAATATAGTTTTACCAACCCGACTAACGAAATAGTGTTGAGTGAGCTAAAAATGTGGTTTACGCAAAATCAGGAAATACTGCATTTGCCATTTAAAGTTAGTAAAGTGGCCATTTTTTCTGAACTATTTACCGTTTTACCTGAAAAATCTGAAAAACCTGCCGAAGTTTTTGAAATGTTGGGTTATAACATTAAGCCGAACACCAGTATTTTTAAAGATAAAATTGAAGATAATTTCTTTGTTTATTATCAATTGGATGACGAACTGATTCGGTTTTTGGATAATCAGGTGGTAAATGCAGAATTTTATTGTGGAGATTCAGGGTTATTACGTTTTTATAATCACAGAATTTCCTACAAAAGTTATCTGGCCGCTTATGTTTACGGTGAAGATTTGGTCATTTGTCATAAGAGAGACAGCCACAATTATTATTATAATCGTTTTAGTATTAAAGCTAAGGAGGATTTGCTTTATTACTTGCTATTAGCATACGACCAGTTGGGTCTGGATAAAAACGAATATCCTACCTATTTATATGGGTTTATTGAAGAAAAATCACCTATGTATTCTACGTCATACAGCTATATCCGCAATTTTGAAATTGACCGTACACTTAAAAACACACTCCCCTTTCTTTATGCCGTTGAAGATTTCCCCTTACATTATTTCGTAAATCTTTGGGGATTGGTCATATAATTTCAAACTTTAATATGTACCATCTCAAGTTCTTTCATCATCTACTTATCATGAAAATTCGCTAATTTTGCCAAAATTGTCGGCATGAAAAATTTAAGTTCTCAAGAGTTAATGTCACTGGAAGATAAATACGGTGCACATAACTACCACCCACTCCCTGTAGTACTTGCCAAAGGCAAGGGCATTCACGTTTGGGATGTGGAAGGCAAATCTTATTTAGACTTTTTAAGTTCGTATTCAGCTGTTAACCAAGGACATTGTCACCCCAGAATCATTAAAGTGATGCAAGAACAAGCAGAAACGCTTACCCTTACATCAAGAGCTTTTCACAATAATATTTTAGGCGTGTATGCAGAATATATCACTGCGCTATTGGGATTTGACAAAGTATTGCCCATGAATACCGGAGTGGAAGGCGATGAAACTGCATTTAAATTAGCCCGTCGCTGGGGATATGATGTGAAAGGTATCGAAAAAAACAAAGCTAAAGTTGTAGTATGCACGAACAATTTCATGGGCAGAACAATTGCGGCCATATCATGTTCCAATGACCCTTCTTCTTACGGCGGATTTGGTCCTTACGTACCCAATATCGAACATGTGCCTTATAACGATACCGTTGCTCTGGAAGAAAAACTGCAAGACAAAGAGGTATGTGCCTTTTTTGTAGAACCTATACAAGGCGAAGCCGGCGTAGTAGTTCCGGATGAAGGCTATCTCAAAAAAGTAAGAGAACTTTGCACAAAATACAATGTACTTTTTGTAGCCGATGAAGTTCAAACCGGAATTGCCCGTACAGGAAAAATGATGGCTTGCGATTATGAAGAGGTAAAACCGGACATTTTGATTTTAGGAAAAGCACTAAGTGGTGGCACCATGCCTGTAAGTGCTGTTTTGGCAAATGATGACGTCATGTTGGTGATAAAACCGGGTGAACATGGCTCTACTTTTGGTGGCAATCCTTTGGCATGTCGTGTGGCTATAGAAAGTTTGAAAGTTACCGTAGAAGAGAAACTGGCAGAAAATGCATTTGCCATGGGAGAAATCTTCAGGAATGAATTGCGCAACTTCAATCACCCCATTATCAAAACCGTAAGAGGCAAAGGCTTGCTGAATGCAGTTGAAATCATAACAGATGACAACCAAGAGCATACATGGAATAATCCGGGAGAACTGGCTTGGAATATCTGCTTAAAAATGCGTGATAATGGCCTTTTGGCAAAACCAACTCATGGCAATATTATTCGTTTTGCTCCGCCTTTGATTATCAATGAAGCACAGATTTTGGAAGCAACAGACATCATCAAAACATCTATAGAACAAACTGTAGGCGTAACGGCGTAACTTGTTAAGTCAATTTTGATTTACGTACTTCATTTACTCAGCATATTATTTTTTGCCCAATGAAATTATATACTATTGATACAGGTTATTTCAAATTAGACGGCGGTGCAATGTTTGGCGTAGTGCCAAAAACCATGTGGCAAAAACTCAACCCACCTGATGAAAATAATATGTGTACATGGGCAATGCGTTGTCTTTTACTACAATTTGACAACAGACTGATGCTTATAGATACAGGCATGGGCGATTTTATTGATGCTACCTACCGAAAACGATATCAACCATTTGGCGAGGCTAATTTAGAAAGTTCTTTAAGCCGGTATAATTTCTCTCCCGAAGATATCACAGATGTATTTTTCACCCATTTGCATTTCGACCATTGCATAGGTGCATTGAAAGATGACGGCGACGGGAATCCCACATTGCGTTTTCCAAATGCCATACACTGGACACACAGCATACAATGGCAATCTGCCATGCATCCTAACGATAGAGAAAAAGCATCTTATTTGATACCTTATTTGCAAGCTATTGAAAATTCGGGAAAACTGCATTTTGCCGATCTGGAGTCTATCGGTACGGATTTGATAAAAACAGAAGTAGTAAACGGACATACGGAGTCGATGATGCTGTGTCATATTTATCTCGAAAATAAAATAATTACTTATTGTGCCGATTTGATTCCTTCTCATCATCACATAAAACTGCCATATATCATGGCTTATGATATACGCCCTCTGGAAACATTAAAAGAAAAAACAGATTTATTAAACAACGCATTTAGTGAAAATCGTATCTTATTTTTTGAACACGATAAAGATGTAGCCTGTTGTACTCTGAAAAATACTGAAAAAGGTATAGAATTTGATAAGACAGGTACATTAGAAGAGTTGTTGCAATGAAAATAAAATTAATCTTAGTTTATGCTTTTCTGCTTTTTTCATTTCGTGCATGGTCACAAATTGAAAAAGGCGACAAACTCTATCAGGATTACAAATATGCCCAGGCCATAGAATATTATAAACCGGAAGCAGAAAAAGGCAATATCAGAGCTATACGCAAAATAGCAGAATGCTACAAGAAAATCAATGATTATGAAAATGCCGAAAAATATTATGCCTTAGTGGTCGCAGATAAAAACGCTATTGTAAAGTCATTTTTTTATTACGGGCAAGCCCTAATGAATACGGGCAAATATGATACTGCCTATATATGGCTCGAAAAATATCTGAAATCCAAGCCCGGAAATGACAGTTTTCTGGTAAAAAACTTAATGGAATCTTGCTTGAATGCCGGAAAGACAGAAAATGCTAACCGGAAAGTAAAAGTTTGGAATTTTGAATCACTGAATACCGCAGCCAGCGAGTTCGGGATTTATCCTGTGCAGGAAGGATTTGTCTTCACCTCTACCCGGCAAGGAAAACTGAATGGCACATCCGGCAGTGGCTTCCAGCAAGTATTTTTCGCCAAACCAAAAGGAAATGCATATACAGTAGAATCCATTAAGGGAGTGATGAATACAAAAAATTACAACAGTGGTCCTGCTTGCATTGATACACTTAAAGGAATTATCTATTATACTAAAAACAATTTTCAATACGGCGATGCCGTAACCAATAAAAAAGGTGATGTTACATTAAAAATATTTTCTGCTGAATTCAGAAATGACAATGTGAAAAATCAACATGAAATGGAATTTAATGAAGCTGAATCTTCTTGTGCATTTCCCTCTATCAATAAACAAGGCAATGTCATATATTTCACATCTGATCGCGGTGGCGGATATGGAGGAAAAGATATTTATTTTTCTGTCTTTCAAAATGGAAAATGGAGTAAGCCCAAAAATGCCGGAAAAAATGTGAATACATCCGGTGATGAACGCTATCCTTTTATCCATCCCGATGGTACACTTTATTTTTCATCAAATGGGTTGACCGGCTACGGAGGTATGGATATTTATAAATGTACACCAAACAAAATTGGTGAGTTTGGCAAGCCTGAAAATATGGGCAGTCAGTTCAACTCTCCTACCGACGATTTTGCCTTTTATCTGGATGATGATTACAATAAAGGCTATTTTGCCTCTGATCGTGCGGGAGGCAAAGGCATGGATGATATTTATGCATTTCAATATCTTAACATACCTTTTGAGCTAAATTTTTACAGCAACACACAGCCATTAGATAGTGTACAAGTATGTATAGAAAAAGACGGCAAAGTCGTGGAAAACATGCTGAGTACAACAAAAATAAATAAAGAGTTAGACCCCGATGCTGTTTATGTTTTTGAAGCCTATAAAGACGGTTATTTGCTAAATGAATTAAGAATTAAGACTTCACAAAAAAAACAAGCCATTAGCAAAAGTCTTAGCCTTACACTAAGCAAACCTGAAGCAGAAGAATAAATATAAACCAACTGTATACAATAATTTTCAACTATGGAAAATTTAATTTTCAGAGATGCTGTTTGTAGTGATTGCGAATCACTCGCCTTTCTGATGGCTCAATTGGGTTATCCTACTACTACACAACAAATGCAAGACAGATTTGCTGTCATAAAAAAACAGGAAGATTATAAAACGATAATTGCCGAGATGAATGGAAAAATCATCGGGATGGCCGGCATGATAAAATTATATTTTTGGGAGCAAGATGATTATTATATTAAAATTCAGGCATTTGTTATAGATAAAGATTATCATAGAATAGGCATTGGTAAATTACTTATGTATGAATGCGAAAAATATGCCCGGCTTAAAAAAGCAAAATTAATTGCATTAACCAGTGGAAATCGTTCAGAAAGAAAAGATGCTCATCATTTTTATCCGGCAATGGGTTTTACAGCCAGTTCAACAGGCTATAAAAAGAATCTTTAAATATGTCAATTTACTTCTTATCTCAAGCTGTAATAATCACCTCTGTTATCTTTATGATGCAGGATATGCCCCCCTTGCAAAAGTGAAATCAAAATTCGGTTTGCCCGCTGTAATGAAAGATTGAGCTTAAGCGTAAGTTGTTTAGCTGTTATAGATTCATGTGTTGTAAGATAGTCGATGACAAATTGTTGCTTGCTGTCTGTAATAGCTTCAGCATCCTCATCTCTGTCAATCAACTTAGCTGACAAAGATGACGCCATCATCGTTTTGTCATTACTGCGCATATAAATTTGCCATTCATCGTTTTCATCTATGGCAAAATGTGGTTTTTTAAGACTGTTTTTTATTTCAGCTTCTACTACCGAAATATCGTCTTCTAATTCAAAAGTGGTAAAATATATATCAACAGGCGGATCACAAAAATGCTCGGCAGCTTCAAAGAGCATGTACATTTCCTCTTCGGGTTC
>CAYVGM010000014.1:0-14443 GCA_964451125.1 uncultured Chitinophagales bacterium | reverse complement strand
GCATTTTTAAAGGAATGTCATTTAAATGTAAAAGGTTTTTGCATATTAGTTTGTAATTTTGTAAAAAAAAGATGAGTTATCTGGAAGCGCTTTATGGCAGCCAATATGCAGAACTGGTTCAAAACGGACATAGTGGTGAAAATGGCAGAACGAATGGTAATCTGTTTTTAACTGCTATTATTATCATGAGTTTTTTTTGTGGATTTGGTGTGCTTATGCTATTACTGAGTGCGTTGCATTTTCCGGCAAATGAATGGCTGAATAATATTTCATCATATACCGGTTTAACCGGAAAAAAAATGGGCATTTTTGTTGCCCTGCCTTTGCTGATAATTATATATTTTATCCTCAGTAAAAGCTTAGGCAATGAGGAGCAATACAAAAAGTATTGCACTGCTTATATGCAAGCTACAAATGAAGAAAAAAGCAATGCTAATAAGAAAACACTTCGCCCGCTATTCGGCTTAATTATTTTATTTTTTGTAATTATTTTTCTTAGCACAGTTATTCACTAGAGGGTTTACATCCCCATATTATAATCTGCTATTACTTTATTGAAAACAAGATTACTAATTTTACAATAGCCGTTTGCCGTTACTGCCTGCAAATGTGCATCTAAGATGCCTGACAATACCTTCTGTTGTTTATTATAGCCTGTTATTCTTAATTTACCTTTACAATTATAAATAGTTCCACCATACATAATATTGACACCATCTTCATTTTTCACAAAAGCTGCAATTAAAATATGTTGCCCATCTTCAAAGGCGGATGTAAAAGGAATTCGGTCTAACATCCTGAAATCTCTTATTGAAATATAGACTTCCATACCTCCCTTAGCATCATATAGTTTCAAAATCAAGTATTGATCACTATTAATCATGTCCATTCCACTCGACATTAATTTTTTAACCTTATATTTTGTAGCATCTATGCCATTAAACTGCTTTTCCATCACCATACCATGTGCGCAATAATCCAAAATCTCAGCAGGTTTAATATAATAGGAAGAGTCAATGATAGTATTGTTTTCTTCTTTAGTAGCCAATTGTAATTTATAGCGGTACTTATATGCTAACAAGCATATCAAAATCAAAGGAATTGCACTTAACCATTTTTTATATCCTGTCATGCTGAAAAATTTTCTTTACAAAGATAATCATTCTGTTATTTGTAATCGTTAATAAATCTGTTTATGGATATTTCATCTTCAATTGGCAAATTATCTTCTATGTGAGCAATCAGTTTTTCAGCCATCCGGGCTGATAAGGTTACGCCTTTAGTTCCTAAGCCATTAAAAATATAGAGATTTTGATGAATAGGATGTACACCTAAAACTGGTCTTCTGTCTTTAATTGTAGGGCGAATACCTGCCGTTTCATTTATTATTTCAAATGGGCAATTTATCAGCTTTGACAATTTCTCATATAACTCGGCTCTTCCCTCTTCTGATACAGTTTCCGATAAATCATGCCAGATAAATGTAGAGCCCAACAGATAATTATCATTACTGAGCGGTACTAAATGAATGCCTTTGGTCAGTATTTCTTTCAGGTTGAGTTGAGGTGAATATATATAAAGTAAATCACCTTTAGCCGTAGTGAAAGGCAGGTAATTAAACCAATGATTAAAAATAACTTTATAACCTTCACAAAATACAATGCGTTTGGCTTCAAGCTGTTTATATTTTATTTTGCCAGGAAAAATTTCCAATGCTTGATAATCAAAAACTTCTTCTCTCAATACATTGTTTGTTAGAAAGAAGTGTCTAAAATCCTGCATCAATTCGGGTACATTTACCCAATAACCTTGTTTAATTTCGGCGCAAGCAAAGGGTTGATTTATGGCAGTATTTCCAACAGAAAATATCTCCCCCGTATAATCTTTATAGTCAGTTGTTTCCGATTTTTTTTGCCAGAGTACTTGATCTTCTTTTGAAGAAAATACTTTTACTAATGGTATAGAAGATGTATATTTTTTTTGAAATTGATTTTCCAGCGCTAAGTATTTTTTGTAAGAATATGGAAATACATCATCAGCCTCCCAAGTTTTCACCATTTTCCTTCCTGTAATCGGATTAGCAATACCTGAAGCAATACTGGAAGATCCTTTCGGGTTGTAAACATCAATAATTTCAATCTTCTTTTGAAGATCAAAAAGATGTTTTGCCAAAAAAGAGCCTGCTAAACCTTGTCCTACAATAATATAATCCAGCATTTTTACTTTTTTATAGCTCGTATCATTTCTCTTTTGCCTGGTGGTCCGGGTAAGGCTTCCACATAAAAGCCCACAGTTTTTAAATCTCGTTTAACCTGACCTTTTGCACAATACGTAACCAGCATTCCATCACTGCAAAGTGCGTTATAAATCAGCTCAAAAATGGAAGGTGTCCATAATTCCGGTTGAGCTGAAGGTGCAAATGCATCATAGTAAACAAGATGAAATTTGCTTTGGAATGTACAATTCAAAAAATCATCATTTAACTTAGTCAATGAAAAAAAATCAGACAAACGGGTAGCTAATCTCCAAGAAGTCTTATGCAACTGCAATAGTTTTTCAGCTTCATCAGTTGTTTTTTCAAAATGTAAGAAACGTACTAAATCAGCCTCCAAAGGAAATTTTTCAAATGTAGTGTATTCAATTTTTTTTTTGTGTAAATGTGCAAAATTCCAAGTCAGTATAGCATTCAGACCTGTACCAAAACCCATTTCTAATACCTTAATTTCATTTAAATACAAGAACTGTTCTAATCCGTTACGAATATAAACATGTACAGATTCTTGTACTGCGCCATGCACAGAGTGGTAGGTAACTTGTTTATCTTTATCTAATAATGTGGTACTGCCATCAGCCGTAACGATTACTTCTCTGTTCATTATTTCTTTACAAATTTTGCATAATACTGTTTGTCTTCTGACTGTATCTGGATAAAATAAACCGCAGAACTCCAACTCGAAAACTGTGGTATTTGCAAGGCTTGAGTTCCTTGATTCAAATCTTTTATTTGCTTATAAAGTACTTGCCCATTATTATTGTAAATTACTACTTTCGACTGGTCTAAACTAAGGTTTTTCAACTGCAAAAATACATCATGATCGCCTGCATAAACTTGGATAGAATTAGACAGATTTTTGACAGCAGTTACAGGAGCAAAATAAACTGAATCAATCAATGAATAGTATTTATTAAACTGCATATCAACGCCAACTACTCTGTAGTAAAAAGTACCTCCTGTGGTATTTAGTTCGTGTATATAATTATACAATACATTGACAGATGAACTTACTCCTGCCGGAACGGAGTCTATATTGATAAAATTAATACCGTCAAAAGAATACTGAATGATAAAATACTGACTGTTAATTTCGCCGTTTGTATTCCATTCCATATAAACGTCGTTGTTCAGAGGTTCAGCATCAAATGAAATGATGTTGACATTAGGAACTGCATCTGCATCTTCATGAGCACTGATAAGATAAAATTCTCCGAGCGTATCCGTTGTAATTTCTACACAGTAACCGCCATTATATGGGAAAAAGTGTACATCCTGCGGCGAGAAATATCTGTAATAGTTCAGAATATGATTATCCATTACATCTAAATCCGTATTTAATCCGATATAACGAAGCATAGCAATATCGCCCATTCTGTTGATGGAATCTTCGCTTAAAACAAAATTGACATACTCATTATTTTTTAGATAAAAACGAAGTTTAAAATTACCGGAAACATTATTTTGTGGTTTAACCACCCAGTTTCTCGGCAGTATATTTTTGCGTTGAAAGTATTTATGCTTCATTGGATTAGCTTCATAGCCTAATCTGATATTACCAAGTGTTTTACCATCATCATAAACTTCTGCAATAATATCTCCGTTTTTATAAAATGAAATCCAACCACTACCGTCAGAGGTATTATTGATATAAGTTGAATCTTCTCCGGCTATTGTTTGGTATGTATTCAATATATGTAAATCATCCAACCCAATGCCTTCTGTAGTATAATAATCATCACTAAATAATTGAAACCGGATAATTACATTATTACTGTCTTGCAATGTGTTTAGCGGAAGTGTAATATGAGCAGTTTGCCAAGGGAAAAGTGTATTCTCCCAATATGGTCTGTGATGTGTTTCATTATACCAGTTCATTCCGCATCCATTACAGCCCATACGCTTCCAAGTGCTTCCTCCGTTATCAGAATATTCCATATAAGCAGAATCAGACTGTTGCTGAATGGCCGTAAAAAGATGAAATGCAATAAGCGGGTCAGTACTTAGCGAACTAAAATCAAAACATCCAAGATATAGTCTTGAATTTTCAGAATAATTATATCCTTTATTCAAGCCGGTAGTCCATGCTTTGTTATCTTCAGCGGCATTATTCATATAATACTTTTGCGGTGTTCCCCACACCCAGGAAGAATTGCTACCCTCAGCAAGTAAGTTGCCATCATTAGATTCAAATCCGGTATAATAAGGAAATGTTGAAACAGCAGCCAGTAGTTTTGAATGGATTGTAATGCTGTCATTTTTCTTATACTTATCTCCCGTATTCACCACCCAAATTTTTATAGAATAATTACCTGAAGTACTTTCATTAAATAACGACGTAAATGTATAAGCTAATGTTTGATTTGTATTAATTGGAGTTGAAATAATTTCATGAACAGGCGTGGCAGCATTTATTTGATAATAGACATTTAAATTTGTAACTGTCTGACCTGAATTATTCTTTATTGTAACCGTAATGGGTTGTGCTGCTGCATTAGAAATACATTGTATAGCCTTTACAGAAGCATCCAAAACGGCAATATCTTTCCCTACGGTGTATAAATGCAAATCATCAAAAGTATAACCTCCGGAACCATAAGGTGAAGTTGCTGCATTTTTCGTACTTACCTCAAATTTCATTTGTGTGGAAGAAGAAAAGGATTGACTATTTTCAATTCTTAATTTCTGATAAAGGTTAATTCCTTCAACTTGATGATAAACACCTGAATCACCTCTGTTGGCATAGAAATCATAAATTTCTATCCAAGGTTGCAAATCACTGCCACGGGCAAAAAGTTTATCACCACCGTCTTTTTCTGCTCTGTTCATAAAATCAAAATCAAGAAAAATAACAGAATCTGCATAATTGCTGAGATTGAAAGTTTGTATCCATGTGGATTTTTGAGCTGAGGTATTTCCAATATTATCTAAAGTGACAGCATGCATACCTGTGTTAGCGGTGAGGTTACTTTCATCTGAACGCCAGCGAGCGTTTGTTTCCCTGTGAAAATCAGTATAATCCAACCCATCAATGCCAAAAACGGGTTTTACATACTCAGTATTTGATGTTTCATACGAGTCATAAAAAGGCAGCGTAAGTGGATTATTGGCTAAATTCTTTATAGTGTAATAAAGTGTGTCGTTCAACAGATTTTCATCTCCGGCAAGTTGTGTCCAAGCCTTAAGTTGATAATTTCCAAGCGCTGATAAGTCTTCGTTTATGGTAAAAGAAAGTATCGCTGTATCTGTTGATGGCATAGCTTGTGATAATGTGGCAGTTCTTATTGTTCCGCCATTAATCGTATATTTTACCGTGACAGTATTTTGTGCAGCTGTTCCGTAATTCTTTACAATTAGTACCATTTTTTCGGTTGTACCAAGTGTAGTAGAAGTAAATCTTCTTCCGCCAAGTTTTGACAATACTTCATACACCCCAACATCATTCACCGTGGCACAAGCTGTGGCAGTAGGAGTTATATATTTTGCCAAACTATGATTACCTTCAATTCCATTAATAATTGTAGATACTGCATACATGTATGTTTTGCCATTTGTTAAATTAGAAATTGTAAAATTCGTAAAAGCTGTTTGACCAGCCAAATTCCATCGTTCATTATCAAAATAATAAAGCTTATAACCTGTAGCACCTGTCTGTGGCAACCAAGTAATTTTAGCTGTTCCATCACATACTGAACTTTGAATGGTATTGTAATCAACTTGTCCTCCTACAGTAAACGGTGCAGCAGATATTGCCACATTATTTCCGGATGTAATACGTATTAAATATTGATTTGAAACAGGATTACTGGGTACAGTCCATGATACTAATTCATTCTTTAATGTTACGGATGAAGTAATTAAATTCCATGTTGCCCCATTATCTGAAGAATATTCAACCATAGCGATTGAGTCAACACTATTGGCATTCCATCGAATATTATATGTTGCCCGAACATCAAGTACTTCTCCACCATTTGGAAAAGTTATTTCCATTGGTTTTAGTTGATTAAAATAAGTAATAGAAAATTCTTGTGTCCCAAATGGCACATTTGTACCTGTAACAACTAGTTTATATGTTCCTGCCAACGGATTTTGAAGTGAAACAAATTCAATATTATTAACGTTGTCGCGCCCTCTTGTTGCTGCTACTTTTGGATTTGCCGGATTTAATTTCCAAGGAAAAATAGTGTCTCCGGTAGTTGAAACTAATTTCAAATCCAGATTATTAACTAAATATTTTGATGCCAACGGTGATCCTGCTTTATCCGTCCAGCATAAAGTAGCCCTAAATTCTTTTAAATTTGCCGGAATAGTTACATTAAAAATTTTAGTTTCATTTTGTGCAACCTGATTTTCAAAGAACTGATTATTGGCAACTGTTTGAACTGCCTTTAAAATATCAGGATGACCAAATCCATATGTATAATCCGGCCCGGCATTTCCCAAATCTTTTGCAGTATTACACAATACTGCCTTTACTAATGCTCCATGTGGAAATACACCATATTGTTGTTTATATTTTTGATACAAAACAGATGCGCATCCTGCCACAAAAGGTGCTGCAAAAGAGGAGCCCCATCCGGTGCTAAATCCATTTGCTGGTGCAGTTGTACTGACTGCAAAACCTTTTGCTACGAGCTCTGGTTTTAATCGGCCATCATCCACAGGTCCGCGTCCGCTATTGCCAACAATTTTTTTATCAGCAAATAACCACCCTACTGTAATCACATTTTTACATCCCTGGAATCCAATATCTACAGAATGAAAAGTATCATTAACTGCACATAGAGAAGCAGAATTTCCAACGGCAATAATTGGCAACAATTCGGGATTATCATTAACGGTTTTATCTAAATCGGCTGCATCAGGGATATAAGAACCTGACTCGAAACAAGAAGTTTGAGAAAAATTATAAGAATGGTTACTGATATTTACTTGATGATCATTTTTTGCAGCCAGAATTTCAGCAACTATGTCATTTAATATATCATAATAGAAATTAGTTGACTGAGGTGATGTCGCAGTCACCGTAAAAAAGTTATTTCCTTGTGCAGCTATGCAACCTCCAACAAAAGTGGGGTGAGTAGTAAACGGAGGAAAATTTAATGCTTTATCAATATTTATATTTTTGGAAGCGGGTAATTCAAAATTTTGACCTACTGTGCCCTCATCCCAAATTCCAATATTATTTCCATTTCCATCCAGATTAAACCCGAATGGAATTTGACCATTTATCTGGCTTTGTCCAATGATGCCGGTATTATCGAAAATCAGTGTATTTTTTCGTGGGAAATACTTTGTTATATAAAAGATTGTTGGGTATTCTGACAGTTTTTGAATTTCTTCCAAAGATAAATAAGCTGAAAAATGGTGGTGAAGAAAATCTGTCTGCTCAATAGTAAAACCTAAACTGTTTGCCATTGCTGAAATATCCGTTGCTAATAAAGCTGAAGAAAATAAAACAGTAACAGGAATGGTGTTTTTAGTTCTGTCAATATTTTCGTCCATTTTACTGCTGTTATCGATTTGATAAAGTGCTGTAAAATCAGTTGTCAACTGTTTAGTATTTATATTCGAGTAATTTGCAGTAACTAAATAAAGCTGTTCTCCTAAATATGCTTCTATGTGATAAACTGCCGGTATTGCAGATGCTGATTGATTGTCGGCTAATTTCGCTGCAAAAATAATTTTATCATTATCCTTTCCTGCAAGTTTTGCATGCTGCGTCTGCAAATCCTCAACTCGGATACTGTTTAATTTTAGTGGAGTTTTAGAAAAACCTACTGAGAAAAAAAGACAAAATAATAGCAAAGTGTATATTCTCATACCCTGAATTGTTATAACATAAATATATGGCTTTTCTTTGAAAATCACAAGTACGTAAATGGACAATATATAACTATTTCATTTCGACAACAGTTATGGCATCGCCACCGAATTTATCTTCCTCAAAATAGAAAGATTTTACAGGTTTATATTGTTTCAGATAGTGATGAACGGCTTGCCGCAATGCCCCGGTTCCACGACCGTGTAATATCTTCATTTTAGAAAAACCATACATCAGTCCTCTGTCCAGGAAATTCTCCAAAGCCGGCAAGGCTTCTTCTTTCAACAGTCCTCTCAAATCTATATGATAATCAAACTGACTTTTTTCTGTCTGCATTTGTGTGTTAACACTTTGTTTTTTTACTGTTTGAGTTTTAACAGGTTCAGCCGGTTTTATTCTGTCTTTTTTTACTTTGGTTTGTATACTGCCGAATCCAACAGTAATTTGATTGTTTTTGATGTCCAATATTTGACCAACTTCTAAGCCATCATCAATCATTACTTGCTGTCCAATAGTAAATACTGCATTTTGTTCCAACGTTTGATGTTCTGTTTCATTCAAACGTACTTCTATATCTTCTCTGTTTTCGTCAATATATTTTCTAACCTGCAGAAACTTATTTTTATCACTCTTTTCTTCCCGCCATTTTCGCATTTCATTTTCCAGGTTGCGGCTTTCCTCATTAAATTTTTCTAACAATCTTTGTTCATAATACTTCAGCAATCTTTTTTTGTCTTTACTGAGTTCTTTATTCATCTTCTCATAATTCTGTGTAAGTTCAGATAAATGAGATTCTTTTTGTTGCACATTTTTTCTGATGCCCTTTATAAACTGTTTTTCTGTTTGAATATCTGTCAATACTTCATCCAGAACCTTTTTATTTTCTCCGGTTTTACCCGTCGCATCCTGAATTAATTTATCCGGCAAGCCTACTTTTTTAGCTATCTCAAATGTGAAAGAACTACCCGGCTGTCCCAGTTGTAGTTGATAAGCTGGTTTCAGGTGCTGTTTGTCAAAACTCATAGCTCCGCTTTGAATTCCATCCGTTTGTTGGGCATAAATTTTCAGATTATGAAAGTGAGTTGTTATTACAGCAAACACTTTTTTCTTGTACAAATTATCCAAAATAGTTTCTGCCATGGGGCCGCCTAATGCAGGGTCGGTGCCCATTCCCATTTCATCAACCAATAGCAATGTAGCAGCATTGGCATGACGAATAAAATAATTCATATTGGATAAATGAGAACTATAAGTACTCAAATCATTTTCTATAGATTGCTCGTCTCCAATATCGACAAACAACTTTTCAAAACAAGATAAAACTGAGCCTTCTTTTGCCGGAATCAACATACCGAATTGCAACATCAGCTGTATTAATCCTATTGATTTCAATACAATAGATTTCCCGCCTGCATTGGGTCCCGATAAGACTAAAACACGTTTATGTTCATCTAAATGAAAGGTGTTGGCAACAACTTCTTTTTTATTTTTTTTGTGATGATAGAATAAAACCGGATGTACAAAATCACGCAAATAAATTTTCTTTTCTTTAGTTAATTCAGGTAAATGACAATCATAGCTCATGGCAAAAAAAGCTTTTGCTTTTATCACATCCAATTCACCCATCAGATTTTGCAGCTGGTCAATTTGTTCTTTGTAGGGTTGGATTTTATGCGTTAATATGGTCAGTATTTTTATAATTTCCCGCTTTTCTTCCAGTCTTAATTCTGTCAGTTCATTATTCAAAAAAAGTGTTTCATTAGGTTCGATATAGGTAATATTACCATTTTCGCTTTCATCCAGAATTACGCCTTTTATAGTCCGTTTGTACTCAGCACGCACTGCCAGTACTCTCCTGCCCTCACGAACTGTTTCTTCCGTTTCTATTAAATATTGTTGCTGCCTGTAATGATTTAAAGCTCTTCGAAATGCTGCATTAATCTCATGATTTTTTTCAAACATGGATTTGCGAATATGCATCAGCTCCGGAGAAGCATTTTCCTTTACTTGTTTTTGTTCAATATCGATAACTGAAGTAATCTGATGTATCAATCCTATTTCGATTGAATAGTCATTGATTTTGTGAAATAATGCAGGATAGAGTTGCTGTCGTGCTTTGGGTGTAAAATAACGAAGCCACTCTGTAAATCCGCTTAAGAAGTAATATAGCTCAATACATTCATCTATTTGAAAATAGTAATTGATAATATTGAGCTTATTCAGGAAATTCAGTTCATTATAACCATGCTGTGGCAATGCTGCATCATGCTGTAAACAATTTTTGCATTCATTGACCAATTGCAAATAGTGTGCAAGCTCATCCGTATTGGCAATAAAGGCTTGACCTTGCAATTCTCTTTTACCTAATGTGCCCGAACATAAATTTTCCAGTTCCTTTTTAATAAATGGAAAATCTAATTTATTCAGTGCATTATCCGGATATATATTCATCGTGTATAAAATCGGACTGCAAAAATAAGAAATAAAACGGAGCGACACTACAAGGCGCTTCTCATATTCAGTATGGATTGTGTCAACATAGCATATATATTATGCAGATGCCGGTCTTCTATTTCCAGCAGAGCTAAATGTTTATTTATAATTTCTGTATCTTTTCTTGCTGCCGGACCTGTTTGTGCCATTTTAGGTGGCAGTGTATCAATTTTATAAATAGTTTCGTGAATTAAAGGCAGGAGCAATTTGAAATCAATCTGATGTTTTTCGCAATATTCTTGTGCCAATGCAAATAAATGGTTGGAAAAATTATTGACAAATACTGCGGCAATATGCAAATGCTTGCGTTGTTCATCGGAGTATTCGAATACATTAACACTGATAATTTTAGCTAATTCTATTAATTCATTTTTGAAAAATTCATTTTCAGAAGTAATCAAAAAAGGCACTTCTGCAATAGCGATATATTTAGTTTTTGAGAAAGATTGCAACGGATAAAAAATGCCTGAATTGGGGGCATTGCCAAATGCATCCAAACCCACAGAGCCGGAAGTATGCGCTACTTTCAAATTCGGTTTTTTAGCTAAGATTTGAGCCGCCAGCAATTTAATTACATCATCTTTAACAGCAAAAATGAGTAAATCTACGTGCAAGTCTAATTCATCCAAATCGCATATATACTTAGCATTGGATTGCCATGCCAGCACTTCTGAATTATCACATGTTTGGCTGTAAATCTGAGCAACTTCAATTCCTTTCTTAGCAAATGCTTTAGCTAAGTGCGTAGCCACATTTCCGGAACCGATAAATGATATCTTTTTTATCTTATTCATATGGCAACTACTGGTGATTCAGCTTTACAAATACTTGCTCTCATATTGCCGCTATCATCCAAATCAATTAAGTTCACAGGTACAATATTATTGACAACATCATGCTGATATGGAATTGCAACTTTGATATAATTATCAGTGAAACCAAACATCACATCGCCTTTATTTTCTTCTTCAGGCAAAACCGTTCTTATCGTCCCGATGTGCTGCTCATAAAAAAATCGCTTTTTCTTTTCGCTTAAATTTCTCAATTGCAAATTGCGCATATTTTTTTCAGCAGATGAAATCTTACCATCAAATTCAGCGGCTTTCGTATTCGGTCGCTCCGAGTAGGTAAAGACATGCAGATAGGATATATCAAGGCTATTTAAAAAATGATAAGTGTCTAAAAAATCATGTTCTGTTTCGCCCGGAAAGCCTACAATTACATCAACACCAATGGCAGCATGCGGCATCATCTTTTTAATATATTCAACTCGCTTGCGATAGACTTCACTTTTATATCTGCGCTGCATCAATCCTAAAATTTTATCACTTCCACTTTGTAGAGGAATATGAAAATGCGGCATAAATTTTTTACTCTTTGCAGTAAAGTCTATAATTTCTGTTGTTAATAAATTGGGCTCAATAGAGGAAATGCGATAACGCTCAATACCCTCAATTTTATCCAGTTCCTGAATCAAATCAAAAAATCGAAATCTTTCTTGTGCATGTTTGCCAAAATCTCCAGTATTTACTCCCGTGAGTACAATTTCTTTTACTCCGTTTGCGACCAAAGTGTTTGCATTTGCCAGCACATTTTCCATAGTATCACTACGGCTTTTGCCTCTTGCCAAAGGAATAGTGCAATACGAGCATTTATAATCGCAACCATCCTGAATTTTCAAAAAAGAACGGGTTCGGTCGCCTAATGAGTAAGATGAAACAAAGAAATTGGCATTTGTAATTTCTTGTTGCTGAATCTGACCGCACGGATTTTTTGTTATGTCTGAAATAATCTCATGCATTTTAAACTTTTCAGTAGCACCCAAAACCAAATCTACACCGGGAATTTCAGCAATTTCTTTTGGCTTTAACTGTGCATAACAACCCACAACTACTATATATGCATGTCTGTTTTGCTTCATCATACGGCGCACGATATTGCGACATTTCGTATCTGCCTGTTCGGTTACGGAACAAGTATTGATTACATAAACATCGGCAAATTTACTTTCATCAACTACCTGAAATCCAACACTTTGCATATTCCTAGCTAAGGTAGAAGTTTCTGAAAAATTGAGTTTGCAACCGAGTGTATGAAATGCAATTTTCTTTTGCAGCATAAGTGCAAAAATAAGCATTACACACAAATTGTGGATTAATTAATTGAGAAACAATTCAATAGGCTTTTATCTTTAACTTCCGTAATGATAAAAATCGGTATAATCGGTATAGGCAGAACGGGAAGTTTACATTTGGAGAAACTACTTCAGTCTGACTTATATGCTGTCGTCGGTTGTTTTGATGCAGATAAATCGCGTCTTCAGTTTATACAGGAAGAGTTTGCCATACCTTGTTTTGAAAATGTGGAAGATTTGATTTCGGAATGCGATGCGCTTGACATTGCCAGTTCGGTAGATTCTCATTTATATTACTGTGAGCTTGCCTTGCGTAAGGGCAAGCACATTTTTTTGGAAAAGCCTTTATCCAACAATTTAGCAGATGCAAAAAAAATAATGGAGTTGGTGCTGGAAGCCGGTGTAAAGTTTCAGATTGGGCATATCGATCGTTTTAATCCGGCATTTACACATACCTATCCTGAAATTCTGCATCCCACATACATAGAAGTAAACAGGCTTAAAAAATTGGATTTAAACAAATTTCATGTTGATGTCGTATTTGATTTGATGCTGAATGATATCGACTTGATTTTAAAAACCGTGAAAGCAAATATCAAATCTATCAAAGCAAACGGTTCGACAGTTCTGACAGATACCATAGATATTGCCAATGCGCGAATAGAATTTGACAACGGTTGTATCGCCAATCTTACAGCAAGCCGGATTGGCAATGAAAACAGAAGCAATGCTTTGTTTTATCAAAAAGACAACCTGATAGAAATTGATTTTTTAAACCGAACTTCAAAAATCACTTCTTTATCCAAGCAGGAAATTCGTTTAGATGAAAAAGACACCTTGTTGCATCCTGAAAAAAAATTATTGCAATCTACACTTGATATCTCAGAAGAAACAGATATGCTGAGAAATGCCATAGATGCCTTTGCAATGAGTTTGTATATGAATAAAGAAACTGCAGTTACAATTCATGATGCCTATAAAGCTCTGGAAATTACAACAGAAATCTTAGACCAGATACATAAAAATCTGTCGAAAGATGAAAAATATGATGCAGTTGCCTCTGCTGTAACTGCTTAATTTTTGCAAGATATATAATGACACTGAGATACATTCAAATACAAACACCAACTTTTTTGTTCATTTGAACAATCGTATAGAAATCAACCTTAATATTGTCTATTATAATAAATATTAAAACAATAAATATACACAATAATTAAAAACCCTTATTACAGTTTATTGTAACAAGGGTTTTAATCTACTTTGCATTACATGACGGTTTTTCTGCCTATACTAATTTTTCCGGCACCGTGATAAGAATGATACTCCCCGCGATACATGGCATCAGCGGCAACGGGACCCACATTGAACATACCCAATGATACGGCTCTGCACAGATAATAATATTTTTGGATATACGGAGTAGCCGTTACCATGATATTCATTCTGTCATCACGAATATCTTTGTAATCCGGTGTAGCTCCTTGTTTCATCCACTCCAGTTGAGGAATATCCGTGATACGGGCATTTTCAATTTCAAAGCCGGCCGGCAATAAATCGGTAACAGCAACATTAGGCACTTCAATGCCATTTGTACTGCGAATACTTATTTCTACAACCACCAAATCATTCTGATTAAAGTAATTGTTATACACTTTTCCGTAGCGGTCTTTGTATGTTCTGCGAACTTCTAAGAAATTATCTTCCTCTTTATTAT
>CAYVGM010000013.1:8868-22459 GCA_964451125.1 uncultured Chitinophagales bacterium | reverse complement strand
TTCTTTGAGTTTTCTGTTACGAATATTCCATTTTCCGATGTAAAAGTCGAAGTCCATGTGAGAAGAAGTTGGTGAAGGAAATACATGCAACTCACCATTTTCGTTAATCTTAAAATCTTTCATTTTAATTTTTTGTATGTGTGTTAATTTTTGTAGGGTGTCAGTATGCTTGCCATTAACGGCAGTCTGTGATAATACTAAAAATAAACAATCTTAGAATCCAATATTTAATTTTATTTCAGATACCTACTCGAATATTTTAATAATAAATATTGAATTTTTCACTACTTGTCCCGTTTTAAACGGGAGTCTGACGGTAAGGTTTGCAAATTGCCGAAGGTGGCCTTTAATTGCACTTACTTGTTCCACCGCATAAAAGTAAATAGAAAGCACGAACTTTCATTTTACCACTGTCCCGCCACTTGCGACAATTTGCTGTTTTGAGTAGTGCATTGTCCCCGAGCTTCTTATTGTCGAATATCTTTCTTTTAAAAACAAAAATCTTTTTTCAAAGAATTCATATGATAGATAAGCTAAAATTATAGTTGTCAGGAAAACTGAAAAGTATACAAACAAGTAATTGAAATATTTATTTGTCTTATTAGAAAAAGTGATTGCTTTTGATAGATAAAAAATCACCAAAGGATGTATAACATAAATTCCGTAAGAAATTTTGCCAACAAAGTCAAAAAAGGAAGTGTCAAGGTTAATAATTCTTGAGGTCTTTTGAATTTGTCCTATTATTAAAAAAACTGTAATAACCGATATAAACTCATTGTCAAGGAAAGATATAATGTGAAATTTATTTATTGCAACGAGTAGAATAACAAACCATGAAATGGATTGAGAAATTATATTATTTGTTATTCTTAAGAACAGAGCATTTTTCTGAAAATAAAGAATTGCTCCAATCGCCCCAATCAACATACATTGAAATCTAGTTGTATGAAGTGTTGCATATGGCCAACTTATTTCTCCCGCGTATGTGCTAATATCAAAATATCTTAATGCGCATTTCAGTAGTATCAATAAAATGAAAATAATCATTGTGATTTTTAAAATTGATTTAGATTTTTTGATGATCCATGGCCAAAAGGAGTAAAATTGTTCCTCAACACCCAAAGACCAATAGTGTCCTATAAAACTAATAGCTCCGCCAAAAATAAAAGGAACATTGGCAAACAAGAAAATATAAAATAAAATCGATGATTTTTCAATTGGTAAATCAAACAGGAATAAAGTCAAAATGCTTAAAATGAAATATAAATAGTAAAGCGGCCATATTCTTAGAATCCTCCTAATGTAAAAGTTTTTAATATTAATCTCTTTTGTTCTTTTTTCTTCTAACAACAGATATGTAATAAGAAAACCACTAAGGGCAAAGAATATTGAAACTCCAAATCCTGCTAATAAAGTCGCTTTGGGATTCCCGTCAGCGTATTTACCGAAGATAAACGAATCAAGTCCAAATGAACTAAGTCCTATTGTCGTGTGAGAAAATAATACTGATAGAGAGGCAATTGCTCTTAACCCATTTAGTCCACTAAAATATAGTACTTGTCTCATGTCTTTCTTGCATTACGCACAACTCGCAAATATACGCAATTTTTATTTGTCAATACAACTTTTTACTTTTTTTATTCGTTTTTATAGAAAAAATTGATAATATATGTATTATGTAAAAATAAATATGAAATATGTATGCACATTTTATATTTATCCATATTTTACGCATTCGTAAGCTTTATTGTATCTTTTTTTACTTTCATACGTTCTGCTAAGCTCTTTTTCAATTTCACTTGCTTATCGTGAAGAAATATTTATAGAAAAACAATTTTAACCATGTTGCCTAAATACTTATTCTTTATCCATTAAATCCAATAATCTGTTAAGGTCGCTCACCGAATAAAACGGAATTATTATTTCGCCTTTATCTTGTGCTGTCTTCTTTATTTTTACTTTGGTTTCCAGCAAATCCATCAATTTTTGCTGTACGTTTTTATACGCTACCGGTAGTGCATCTTCGGGTGCTTTCTTTTGCGTTTCTTTTTTAGCAGATGAAGAGAGCAAACGCGCTAATTCTTCTGTTTTGCGAACGGATAACTCCTTAGAAACTATCTCTTTCAGAATATATAATTGTTTCTCAATTTGCGGTAGGCTGATGATAGCACGGGCATGTCCCATACTAATCAGCTTGTCGCGCAATGATTTCTGGATTTCCGGAGGCAGTTTCAACAAACGCAAATAGTTGGTTACAGTTGAGCGGTCTTTACCTAAACGATCTCCAAGATTTTCATGTGTTAAGTCGCATTCGTCTATTAATCGCTGATAGGTGAGTGCCACCTCAATAGAATTTAAGTCCTCGCGCTGTATATTTTCAATCAGCGCCATCTCTACTATTTCCTGATCATTGGCAGTTCGCACATACGCCGGCACTTCCTTTAAGCCCGCCATCTTTGATGCACGCAAGCGTCTTTCTCCCGAAATAAGCTGATAGCGTTTGTCGTTTATCTTGCGTACCGTTATTGGCTGAATAACGCCATGTACTCTAATCGAAGAAGCTAACTCTTCCAGTGCCTTCGGGTCGAAATCGGCACGAGGTTGAAATGGGTTGACTTCAATTTGTTCTAAGGGAATGGACGGAACAGTATTGATGATTGAATCTTCGTCGGTAACACTGATTTTCAATACTTCGTTATCATCGTCTATATCGCTGAGCAATGCGCGTATTCCTTTGCCCAAAGCATCTTTCTTTTTGCTCATATCAGTTTAAATTTTCGTTGGTTTCAATAATTTTATCTTCGCTGTCCATGGCGGTCATGCCGTTGTTTTGCATTATTTCTCTGGCAAGATTCAGATAGTTGACAGCCCCTTTGCTTTCCGCATCATACATGATGATAGGTTGGCGCAAACTTTGCGCTTCACCCAGTCGTGTATTTCTGTGTATAATGGTATTGAACGTACTGCTCTCAAATCTGCGCTTCACTTCAGACACCACTTGATTGGACAAATTTAGTCGTTGGTCGTACATGGTGAGTAAGATGCCTTCAATTTCCAGTTCTTTATTCAAGCGCGATTGTACAATTTTTATCGTATTTAGTAATTTTCCCAAACCTTCGAGTGCGAAATATTCGCATTGTACAGGAATAATTACCGAGTCTGAGGCGGTTAGTGCATTTACGGTTATCAAACCAAGCGAAGGTGAGCAGTCGATAATGATAAAATCAAACTTATCTTTTACAGATGCTATAACATCTTTCATTATTTTTTCCCTGTTCGGATGGTTGATTAACTCAATTTCGGCACCCACTAAATCAAGATGCGCAGGTAAGAGATATAAATTGGGGGTATCTGTTTCCAAGATAATATCTTTGGCTTTTACACTTCCTATCAAACACTCATATAAGCTCACTTTCACATTGCGCGGATCAAAGCCGCTTCCACTGGTTGTATTAGCTTGCGGGTCAGCATCAATTAGCAATGTTTTCTTTTCTAAAATAGCAAAACTAGCCGCCAGATTGACAGCAGTTGTTGTTTTTCCTACACCACCCTTTTGGTTGGCTATGCTGATTATTTTTCCCATTTTCTTATTTTATAAATTTTATGTGTTTATGTAATGTTTTAGACGTGATTGGTAATTTGAATATAGCATAATCTGGCAAAGTATGTATTACTTGATCTCTATGGTTTCACCTATTTTTAATAATATTAATTCAATTCCGTTGTTTTTAAAGTCGGCAATTGCTTTTTCATGATCGATGATGATATAACCAAATGTATCATAATGTACACCGACTATTTTTTTGCAATTTGTAAATTCTGCACAAGTGATGGCATCTTGCACATCCATGGTGAAATTATCTCCAATAGGCAAAACGCTGAATTTCAAATTTGCCCATCTTGGAATTAATTGCATATCCAATGTCAATGCCGTATCGCCGCTGTAATAAAAATCACCATCAGGTGTAGTAAAAACAAATCCCATCGGGTTAGCGCCATAAGTACCATCCGGCAGGCAAGATGAATGTATGGCAGAAACACATTTCACCGTACCAAAGTCAGCTGCCCATTTTCCGCCGGTATTCATCGGTCGGAAATTTGATAAACCTTGTTTTTCCAGCCATTGATAAATTTCAAATGCACAAATGACTACTGCATCGGGGTTGTTTTTAGCAATGGTAACTGCATCGGCAATATGGTCGTAATGCCCGTGTGAAATAGCGATATAATCACATTTTATGTTGTTTACGTCAATATTCTTAGCTAACTCATTCGGCGAAATAAACGAATCAAATAATATTCTTTTTCCATTTGTTTCCACCAAAAAGCAAGCATGTCCGTAGTAGGTCAGTTTCATTGAATATAGTTGTTAGTTGTTGATAATGAGATGTTTAAAATTGTATTCTTGAATAAGAATGATAAATTACAGTACATTTATTATCTATAATTCAGTAATTTAAAATTTCCATTTCACCCGATGTTCCACGCAAAAATAGGCTTATTCAAATTAAGTTTTTGGGGAAGTTGTTCTAAACTTACACACACAGTTTGTTGATAAATTGCAAATCCTTGTGAAACAATGATTTTTACTTTTACAAAAAACAATTCTTAAATGATTACCATATTTCACGGCACGGCAAGAGCCGACAGTAACTCCAGAAAAATAGCCAATTTTTACAGCGAATTGCTGGGAAAACGCAATATCACTCATCAATTTTTTACACTTGAAGGTGTGGATGCCGAAATTTTCAGCAAAACCTTTCATCACGCAAAGCATCCTCAATTAGATTTTATTGAAAACGGGATTTTATCTCCTACGGATAAGTATATATTTATCATTCCAGAATACCATGGCAGTTTTCCGGGTATGTTCAAAGGGTTTATTGATGCCAGTGATGTAAAAAAGTGTTTTCACAATAAAAAAGCTTGTTTAGTAGGGGTGGCAGAAGGCAGAGCCGGCAATTTGCGTGGCATGGAGCACTTGACAAATATCTTCAATCATTTGAAGATGAACGTCCTCCATCTCAAAATTCCTATTTCACAGGTGCATTTATATTTGGATGAAGCCGGAAAATTCAGCAATGAAGAAATTGAAAAGACCATTAACCAACAATTAGACCTTTTCCTCGAATTTTAAAAAAATTAGTTTCTAAATTACAAATCAACTCAAACTTAAAATGGCAGAAGTAAAATATACCGAAGAAAACATACGCTCACTCGACTGGAAAGAACATATCCGCTTACGTCCCGGTATGTATATCGGCAAACTCGGCGATGGCAGTGCACCCGATGACGGAATTTATGTACTGATTAAAGAAATTATTGACAACTCTATTGACGAATACGTGATGGGGTATGGCAAACAAATTGATATTGACATAAAAGAAAAAATTGTAACAGTAAGAGATTATGGTCGCGGTATACCACTGGGTGCAGTAATTGATTGCGTTTCTAAAATAAATACCGGCGGTAAATATGATTCTTCGGCATTTCAGAAATCTGTAGGTTTGAATGGTGTGGGTACAAAAGCGGTGAATGCTTTGTCTTCTTATTTTAAAGTTGAATCTGTTCGCGACGGGCAAAAAAAGACGGCAGAATTTGACAGAGGCGAATTGATAAAAGACCATAAAGTAGAAAAAACATCCGATAAAAATGGCACGAAAATGCAGTTTAATCCGGATAATACCATTTTCAGAAATTTTCATTTTGTGCTTGAATTTGTTGAAGAGCAATTATGGAATTACGCCTATCTCAATGCCGGACTTACTATCAATTTCAACAACAATAAATATTTTTCAAAAGATGGATTAAAAGATTTGTTGAATAAGAAAACCAATGAATCAGAATTGCGCTACCCCATTATCCATTTAAAAGATAAAGATATTGAAATTGCGCTCACGCACAGTAATCAATACGGGGAGGAATACTACAGCTTCGTCAACGGGCAATATACCACACAAGGTGGTACACATTTGGCTGCATTTAAAGAAGCGATAGTAAAAACATTGCGCGATTTTTATAAAAAACAATTCGAAGCCTCCGATATTCGTCAGGCAGTAATTGGTGCTATTTCCATAAGAGTGCAAGAGCCCGTTTTTGAATCACAAACTAAAACCAAATTGGGCTCAAATGTGATGTGGCCGGCGGATATCAGCCGAAAAATAGAGGAGGGGCCAAGTTTGAAAAGTTTTGTTAATGACTTTGTAAAAAGCCAGCTCGATCCATATTTACATAAAAATCCTACGGTAGCAGATGCACTGTTAAAACGCATTCAACAGTCGGAGAGGGAACGCAAGGAACTAAGCGGCATACGAAAACTGGCTAATGAAAGAGCAAAATCTGCGAACTTACACAATAAAAAATTGCGCGATTGCCGCTACCATTATACTGACGAAAAAAATCCAAAACACACCGATACAACATTATTTATTACAGAAGGCGATTCGGCAAGCGGTTCTATTACAAAAGCCAGAAACCCGGAAACGCAAGCGGTGTTTTCATTGCGCGGTAAGCCACTCAATTGTTATGGCATGACCAAAAAAGTAGTATATCAAAATGAGGAATTCAACTTGCTGCAACATGCTTTAAACATTGAAGATACCATTGACGATTTGCGCTATAATAATATTGTGATTGCTACTGATGCTGATGTGGACGGTATGCATATTCGCTTATTGCTGATGACGTTCTTTTTGCAATTTTTCCCCGATTTAGTAAAAAAAGGACATCTCTATGTATTGATTACGCCTTTGTTCAGAGTGCGTGATAAAAAGGAAACCATTTATTGTTATTCTGAAAAAGAAAAACAGGCCGCCATAAACAAGCTAAAAGGCAAGCCTGAAATAACTCGTTTTAAAGGCTTGGGTGAAATTTCTCCTCATGAATTTGAAGCCTTTATTGGAAATGATATGCGGTTAGAGCCTGTTGTATTGAAAAATAATCAAAGTATAGAGCAGTTGCTGGAATATTTTATGGGAAAAAATACGCCCGAACGCCAACAGTTTATTATCAATAACCTGAAAGTAGAAATAGACGAAGCAGAACTGGTGAGCTAGTTGAAAAAGGGAATGCTTAATGTCAACAGTCCATAGTCCACAGTTATAAGTATCAGATCATTTCCCAAATTCAAACAACAATTCACCAATCACCAATCACCAATCAATAATCACTAATCCACCAATGACCATTAAAAATCATATTCCGAATTCACTTACGCTGCTCAATTTATTTTGCGGTTGTTGTGGCATAGTGGCTTGTTTATACAATCAGTATCAGGCTGTACCCGTTTTTATCGGTGTTGCATTATTAGCCGACTTTTTAGATGGATTTGTTGCAAGGGCATTGAAAGTAAAATCTGATTTGGGTGCACAACTAGACTCATTGGCAGATATGACTACTTTTGGTGTTTTGCCCGGTATGATGTTGTTTATTTTAATCAGGCAAGCTTATACAGATATTGCCTGTACTGGTTATCAAGGCAAATATTTTCCATATATCGGTTTTGTTTATTCCATTTTCGCTTGTTTGCGTTTGGCGAAATTTAATATCGATACCCGACAAACGGTCAATTTTATAGGTGTAAATACACCTTCCGGTGCTATGTTTGTTTTGGGTTTATATGCTAACTTGAAATTTCAGGTCTTCCAAATTCCATTTTTATATTCGAATACAGCCCTGTTGATAATTGCTGTAGGATTGGCATTTATGTTGGTCAGCGAATTGGAAATTTTCAGCATGAAAGGCAATCCGTTTTCGTGGAAACAAAACAAATGGCGCGTATTATTTTTGATTAGTTGTGTACCTCAGTTAATCTTCTTGAAATGGTTAGGTTTGACGACTTGCATCGTATTTTATGTATTGTTTGCCTTGTTGCATAATAGGAGTAAACAAGAAATTTAATTGCCGTTTAAATAATTTTTTGACCGCTCACTCATTTTTTTTGTTTTGTATGGTAATCTTGCTTATTTTGTATTATTATTAAAATTTTAAACCAAATATTATGAAATCAAAAAATGCAATTTTTAAATTAATGACCGTTCTTGCTGTCCTCTTTACATTAATCAGCTGTAATTGTAATAATAAGTCTGATTGTAACGAAGCTTCAAATGACAATATTGAAAATAGAACTTCTGTAAATGAAACAGTTGTAAACCCAAACGATACAGGTAAGAAAAAGATTATGTTCACCTTTGCTTTGCTCGACCAATCTTCTACTTACAAATATTATGTAGAATTTAATGACGATACTTCTAAGGTATATGAAATCAGTCCGATGAAAGTCTTTAGTTACAATATGCCCGGCAATACAAATGATTCATTGCGCGTAAGAGCATTTGCAAAATTTAATAGAACTCCTCAGCCAGCTAATCGTTTTAAGGTTGTCTATTTTTGTGAATATTTCGATTATTCATGTAGCTATTGTAGTAACAAAACGTGTCCTAAAACGGTAATACTACCAAAAGCAAGCACAGATCCTGATGGACCGGGATATACACCTGTACCAATTAAGCCGTAATAATTTAGTTTATAGTTAATCATATATAATCAAGTTGTACTATTACAACTTGCTTTTTTTTATGGTAAACATACCCAATGTAATATCATTATATTTCTGAAATACTTTAATTTCAGTGTTTTCATCGAGTTCTGAAGTAGGAAATTGTAATTCAATATTCAAAAGATAAGGCATCTCCTTACTAACTAAAGATTGTATATTGCTTGAATTCTTTTTTACTGTTTTTGATTTAAATACTAATTTACCATTATCGGAATGATAGTTTATGTTGAGAGGCAGATTTGAATTATTTTCTACATGCAAAGTCATTTCTCCACTTCTAAATTTGGGAACAAATGTTGCAATTATAATATTTTGTGGATTGTCAATTAATAAAAAATTCCTCCAGGCTACATTATTGTTATTGCAAATAAATGAGATATATGCATTGATATTATTTTGGAAATTTATGCGCACAGGATTTATATCGAATGGATCTTCATCGCAACTA
Organism: uncultured Chitinophagales bacterium; assembly: GCA_964451125.1. Lineage (GTDB taxonomy): Bacteria > Bacteroidota > Bacteroidia > Chitinophagales > JADIYW01 > JADJSS01. The sequence goes on along the minus strand of CAYVGM010000013.1, from coordinate 13,454 downwards.
ATGATTGCAATGGTACAAAAATGATTGCCGGCAGGTAGTATTGTCATATCCCAATGAATGGCCGGAAAAATAGCAACAGTATTACGGCTGATATTAGCTAGAGAGCTTTCTCCAATTAGATTCCATTGGCTTGGGTCGGAAAGTAGAGAAGCTTGTGTATAATATACCTTGGCTTTTGCGTTATTTATAATGAAATTAGATGCGTTTTTAAATCTCACATAAAGATAGTTTTCTTGGTTTCTGTCTAAGTTTTTTGCGTAATCATTATTGTAATCTGTAAATACATTTTGTGGATTTGGAATATCGGCATAATCTAAGATGATATCTGGACTTTGACACAAAATACCAGAAGATACTCCGCCGGTATCAGCAAAATTATCTCGTATAAATATATCGGCAAGACCGTGAATTAAAAATCGAAAAATTTGTTCTAAGTCCGGCAATTTCCCGTTTGGAAAATTAAAATCAGATGCAATATTTCCAATTTTTTGAAAAATAAAACGAAGCATTAAAGGATGTAATTTTTCTCCAAAAAATTGGAATGCATAACTTTGAATAACGGATGCTACACCTGCTATAATAGCACTTGCTGATGAAGAACCATTAAATGTACGATTTATTGTATTTCCATTTCCAAGTGTAACTACATTTTCAGCCAATGAAAAACAGTCTATTCTGTTTCCATAGTTTGATATACATAGACTCCTGTCGTTATCGCACCCGCCCACCATAATAGCACCACTGTCAATAAAATCGGATGATCTTCTGTCAAAAGCATAAATTAAAGTGCCACATCTTTCAACCTCATCATTTACAGATTGGTCTAAATCTTGCCCACCGTTACCAGCCGGTTCTATTACTACGATACCTAATGCAGTTGCTAAATTCAACAGTTCAATGAAAATGAATTTATATTCAAGAGGCTGTCCGCCTAATTCAATTTCCAATAACAAGATATCACCATGCTTTAAATTATTTATAGCAAGTAGTATAGCATTATATATATTAATAATAGTTGTATTAGGATCACGTATATCTTCATATCCGGATAAAAGAACAGTTGTATTTGGCGCAATTCCTTTGCAGAATTGATTATTATGTGTAGCTGAAATAATACCCAACGTATTTGTACCATGCTCCGTGTTAGTTTCAATTATTCTACTCAACCTTGTAATATTAGTAGGCAAATCGAGGTGTGTGGTGTCCCAGCCTTGTTCTACATCAATTAATGTTACACCAGTCCCGTCTGCAGAACGAATACTAAAAGCAAAATCGGCATTTACGCCTGCATTTCCGGCAATTGGAGCTCGTAGATATGTTTGTTGGTCAGATACATCCGGATAGTCGGCTACATTTGGCTCAATATGTTTTGAAATAGAACTGAAATAGTCTTTCTTTAAAATAAATTCCAGAAAATCATTTTCTGTATCTTTTGAAATAGAGATCAAATAATACGCATTGAGATCAGTTGAAATGGGCTTAAATTTAATCAGGCTTTTGTTATATTCTTTTATATTATTATATAAAATTGATAAATGTTTATTTGTAGTGTAAAAAGGTGACTCTACCTGATGTTTTGCTTTATTTTCTAATGCTAAAATTTCATTTTCAGTTAGTATCGTAAATAACTTCTTAACTTTTACTTTTTTATTTTTACTAATTTGATTTTGTAAAAATTTTACAAACTTTTCATTTGATTTAGAGTCATTAAAATTAAAATCAGGAAAATGATTTCTTTTTAATTTCACGATGTAATTTATTTCTTTTTCCATAGCTATGTTTTTAAGATTTCAGACAATGTGTTAATAAATATATTTATATCTATTGGTTTTGTATAAAGTTGTAAGAATCCAAATTGCTCCCATTCGCTTTTATCTATACTTGATAAGGATGCCGTAATACCAATAACCGGAACATGATTGGATGTTGTGTTTGTTTTTATAGATTGTGCCAATTCGATTCCATTCATTTCAGGCATATCCAAGTCAGTAATAATAATATCCGGCAATTGTATTTGAAGCTGCTCCCATAGCAGTTTCCCATTTTCAAAAAGTAAAAGCTGATTATTGGGAAGATGAGTATTTAGTAATTCATTAAAAATAAAACGGCTTTGTTCATCATCATCAGCCAAGTAAATGAGTTTATTTTCGGGTAAATTGTGTTTATTAATTTGAACACTTTTTTTCTCTTTTTTTTCACTTACAGATTCATAAGGAATTTGAATTGTTAACGTAGTACCTATTCCCACTTCTGATGTAACACTTATTTCTCCGTTCATTAACTCAATTAATTTTTTGCTAATGGTAAGTCCAAGACCGGTACCTCCAAATTGAAGTTGTGTAGTACGCGTAGCCTGTTCAAATGGGATGAAAATTTTTTCTACTTGTTCTGGCGACATACCAATACCTGTATCTGTCAATTCAAATTGCAGATAATGATTTTGTTGCGAATCAATTTCAATTTTTGTGTTTAATATTACACTTCCTATACTGGTAAATTTAAGTGCATTACTAATCAAATTAATCAGCACTTGAGAAATACGGGTTTGATCTCCGTTTATATTTGTAATTTGTTTATCTGTATTAAAAATCAAAGCTACATTCTTTTCCTTTGCTTTTATATTCAATAAGGAATGAATATTATCCAGCATATCGCGCAAACTAAATTCTTGATTTATGATTTCAAATTTTCCGGCTTCAATTTTTGCAACATCCAAAATATCATTTATAATACCTAATAAATGATTGCCTGAATAATGTAGTCTTTTCACATAATCACGCTGTTTTTCATTCAATTCATTAGACTCTAATAAAGTACTGATTCCAATAATACTATTAATAGGTGTTCTGATTTCATGGCTCATATTTGCCAGAAAATCATGCTTTGCTTTTGCTAATTGATAGGACTGATCGCGTTCAATTTTTAGCAGTTTTACACGTTGCAGAATTTCTAAATTTGCTAACTTCGAATTTGTACTTTCATTTAGTCGTCTTTCTTTAAGTTGGATATATTTTTCTAAATATTCAGCAGTTTTCTCATAATTTTTCTTGATTTTATAGATTTTAATATAATATTTGTATCCTAATAAGAGGTATTCTTCATTTTCAGCAATACTTAAAGCCGACATATTTTCATCCAGTAAGTTAAGCGCATTTTTAAGATTGTTCTTCGATATGTTTATATCTATGATAGAAAAAATGGTGATTATGGCTTCTATATTTACATTTTGAGTTTGGTAGTATTTTTTTGATTTATTAAGAAAATGAATAGCTAAAGAATAGTTTTTCTCATGGATATAAAAACGACCGTAATTTTGATAAAATAGAGTAAGAATATATTCATTCTTTGTTTTTTTTGCTATAGCAATTCCATTCTTCAAGTAGTTTTCTGTATTTTCATAGTTGGCATTGTTAAGCAAATAATTGACAAGATTATTGTAAGCAAGAGCGGCAGATTCGTAAAATTTGGTGTTTTTTAAGAGTCTAATGGCCGTTTCGTAAAACTCCATACATCTTTCAGTATCATTTTTTTCGTAATGATGAGCAATAAATAAATACAGTTTTGCTTTTCTATGTAAATCGGATAAGGTGGGTAAATATTCCAGTGCTTTATTCAATAATTCTTTTACACTAATCTCATCACCTAAAAGCTGATACAGATAACAAATTATGGGCAACATATACAGAAACTCCTCTGATAAATTATGTTCGTCAACCAATAGTCTGTTTTTTTCTGTATAAAGCAAACCATTTTCAAGATCGCCCAGATTAGTACATACAGATATAATATAGGTATTTGTTCTGCAAAGCAATAAAAGATCATTAGTTATTGCAAATTGATGATTGCATTGTAACAGTGTTTCTAATAGTTCGTGTTGATTGAATTCTTTGCTTTTAAAAAAGTCAAATGATTCAATATAAAGTTTAGCATCCTGATAGGTGTGAATACTGTTAATCATAGCTACGGAATTCAATAAAACAATATACACATATTTTTTTGATATAAAAAAGATACAGTATAAAAAGTAAACTCTTTACTTTCGTTAATCAATTAGAATCTTGCACACACGCCCAAAGGCAATTTTTGCAGTGTAGCAGATGAGATATATATTTCAGTTATTTCGGGCTGTACATTTTTCAAACCTGCTTTCTTTAGATTATCTGTCAATAGATTTTCGATAATCAATGCCGAGAATCCAAGTGAATAGGTATTTAAAATGTAGAAATGATTTTCTTTATCTAAAAGGTTAAGTGTGTCCAAAATCATTTCGTTTATTTGTTCTTCCAGTTTCCATTTTTCGCCGTTAGCACCATGTCCGTATGCAGGAGGATCTAAAATAATGCCGTTGTATTTTTTACCTCTTTTCACTTCCCGCTTTACAAATTTCACGGCATCTTCCACTACCCAACGAATATCATGTTGCTGTGAAGATTCCATATTTCTATTTGCCCAACTGACTACTTGCTTAATGGAATCTACATGATAAGTTTCGGCGTGGGCGGCGCGAGCCGCAAGGCTCGCTCCACCTGTATAAGCAAATAAATTCAATACTTTACAATAGTTTGTTTTTGCCTGAATGGCATTTG
>CAYVGM010000013.1:0-8768 GCA_964451125.1 uncultured Chitinophagales bacterium | reverse complement strand
TTTATCCCAAACCGCTTGCGGTTCAGGACGAATGGTAATATACTGCCCAAATCGCTCCAGCTTTTCAAAATTACCGGAGTCTATTAATTCATAATCCTTCCAGGATATACAAGGCAAAATAGGGATGGCAGACATAAAGGTTACTCTTTTTTAAATACCGCAGCACCGATTACAGAAAATATACTTCCAAAAATTAAATTGGATACAATAAGCATGATGTACATAAATGCAGGTGTCATAAATTTTTTTGACATTTTTAGTGCTGCATCTATTTGTTCTTCACTTAAAGTGCCTTTTTTTTCCATTGATTCACGAGCTACTTCTACTACCTTTTCATTAAAATTTACATCTAATACGTTGGTATAAATTACCATGTATAGTAAACTGAGCAATGTGATAATCAAAGTGATTTTAAATCCCATACCAAATATTTTCCCAAATGAAATTTTATGATAATCTGAACTCAATATTTTTTGAGAGAAAATGATTAAACAAAACATCAAAGCCGTGCTTATCCATTTTGCCCAAGGCGCATAAGTAGAATCTGTAAAAAATAAGATAAACGAAATAAGAATAAGAATCAAGCCCGAAATAATACCCAATTTGATTACGGCATTGTTATTATTCGGGATTTCTTTAAAATTATTATCTAAAGTTTCCATAACTGATTTTTTTTGAAAGATACGGAGTTAACAACAAAATTTATAAAAATATTTTGGGATAAATACTTCTGCGATCTTTATTAATACAGCTAATAGCTGATTAAGGATGCATTTTAAGAATGGATATTTTTTGACTAGAAATTTTACAATTGTTGAAGTATAATCCGTATATTTGTAGTAAGTGCCATGAAATTTAATGTATTTATCTTATTTTCAATTTTTACTGTATTACTTAATGCACAAACCAAAGTATTTAAAGGAGCTTGGTTTGATATTCAATATCCGGCAAGCTTTACAGAAGTATGCACTCTGAAATCAATTAGTTCTGATGGTTGTGAGAGTGCATTATTTAAATCCTCAGATGGCTTAGTCGAATTTTATATTTTTTCATCCCAATGGAAAGCAGCATATTCAGATATTGCATTAAAATCTACAGATAAGCAAACACAGTCGAAAATAGTATACAAGGGTACTAAAACGATTAAATTTTGGACTATCGTAGATAAATCAGGAGAATATACAAGAAGTTATCAGGAAATAGCTGATGAAAGTACGAATTGGGTAGTTGGTATCAAATACAAAAACCAGGCAGCTTATACTAAATACAAAAATCAGTATATAGCTTTCAAAAAATCATTGAAACAATATGCGGATTAAATTCTATGTTTTAAGTATTGCGTTAATTTTTGCCACTAGTTGCAAAAATAAATTTACTAATTTCAAATCTTCAAATAGTACAAGTACACCTATAATACAAAATGAAGAAGTAAAAAGAGAAGAAGATGTTTTGCCAGATTTAAATCAACTACAAATTCAGGCATTTTTGGTATTTGATGACCATACAGTATATCCTAAAGACATTTTTACTTCAAATATTAACTTATTCAATGTAGTCATTGGTGAATTTGAAGGCGGGAAAGCATCAGATAAAGTAAAGCTCGTTATTAAAGGAAAGGCGAAAGATTTTAATGTAAACGTACAGAACGACGGGCAAGATTTGTTGAACAAGCACCTTCTAAGTTTGAATGGTACGGAGACTTACTTAATAAAAGGTACTGGATGTGGCGTTTTCACAGTTACAATAAATGATATGAAGACAAGCATTATTAAATCGAAAGAATTTGAATGCGGAGAATAATTTTTTTAAACTTAAATAATTGATATGAACACAATTGATCCAATCCAAATCAGACACCCCAAAGAAAGCACTTATGTTACTATTATGTATGTATTTAGTATTATAATATATGTAATTATTTCTATACCATTGCTACTGTCATTTGTTGTTGCTATTCCATTTTTACTTCTTTTTTTTGTTTTTACATGGTTGATTTCGTTATTTTTTAGAGCACAAATATTAGGAGATACATTAAAAATAAGTGATACACAATTTCCTGAATTATATAACTCACTTACAAGATATTGTGAACAAACTAACATTAGCAAAATTCCAGAGATGTTCGTATTCAATAGCAATGGTATGTTGAATGCATTTGCTATAAAGCTATTTATGAAAAAGTATATAATGTTAACATCATCTATTGTTGACTTATCGTATAAAAATAACAATTTTGATGAATTAAACTTTATCATTGGTCATGAAGTTGGACATCATGCAGCTGGTCATACAAGTTACAAACGTATGTTCCTTACATACCCGGCAGGAATAATACCATTTTTAGGAGCCGCTTACTCAAGGGCATGTGAATTAACTGCAGACAGATATGGATTAGTATTGTCAGGAAAACGTACTTCGAGCTTAAATTCATTAGTAAATTTAGCACATGGTAGTAGATATTTGTCAGAAAAGATTAACATACAAGCATTTGAACAACAAGAAAATGAAATTCCGGAATTTATGGGGTTTGTAGCTAAATTATGGTCAACGCATCCAAGATTAACAATAAGAGTATCAGAAATTAAGAATTATAATTTTGAACAAATGTTTAATATACAAGCTCCTTCTCAAAATCATGCTTTTAATTCATATACACAACCATTAAGTCAAAATTTGGAAAATCAAAATAAAACATTATATAATGTTCAAAAACAATACTCAAATTGTCCTAATTGCAGATCTGAAATTGATAATGATGCAGTCTTTTGCGAACATTGCGGGTTTAAATTAAAGTAAATATAAATATATGGACAATATACTGTTTACATGGTTACACCCGTTTTTAAAAAAATTAAACGATGGTGTAGTTATTCGAAAAGTGCTTGCGAATTTTGTTCGGTTGCTCTCTGTTTTAATACTCATTGCTGTTGGAGTAGCATTTTTTTATTCTTTCTACTTAATTATACGTTTTGGGTCAAATATCAATATGGATGGTTTTGTTGCATTCAAAATCGTCATGTATGATATTTTGATTTTCCTCTTTCTATTTGTATTTGCAATTTTTCAGTTACAAATTGCTTTTTATCATGCTAAGGAAATTGAAATACTACCTAATTCGCCGTTTACTATAACTCCGATAATTTCTATTTTGATAAAACTAACTGGTGAAATTTATGCCTTTTCAATTATCATTATAGGTATTCTTACTTTTATAATTGGTTTAATAGGCTACAATAGCTTTATCTCAAATAATTTCGGTAGCATTCTGAATAATGATTTATTGGGTGGGTTTAGATATTTAGCTGGTGGTGAAATTATTCTCATACTTCCGTTAAGTTTGTTATCAGCATTTGCAGCTTTAATTATCTTTTATTTTTTTGCTGAACTATTGGTCGTTATCACAGATATAGCAGTGAACGTAAGACTTTTACTAAACATTGAAAATAATAAAAATGAGAGCTCAAGAAGCGAGATCTCTGTGCCTACTCCAACTATATCATACAAATTCAATCTTAACTGCCCATCTTGCGGCAATCCAATTCGTCAGGAAGATATATTCTGTGAAAATTGCGGGTTTAAATTAAAATAATTTTTTATGAACTGTAATCAATGTAATAAAGAAGTTTTTAATCATCCATCTCCACTTACAAAATTTTGTAAAGACTGTGGTAAAATCATAATGAAATTAGATGATGAAGGATTTACTAAATCGACTGTTTCTCCACCACCACCAAATATTGAGCAAAGATCCAGCTACCAGCAAAGCATAAGCAATACTGCCGCCACTTACTCTAAACCACAGGCAGATACTACCAAGCCACTACTTATTGCAGGTATTGTAATCGGATTACTGGCTTTGGCCACAGCCTTGTATTTTGGTTTAAGAAATAATGCTCATAATTCTGAAGAAGCAGTTACTGAAACAGTTACAGAAGAAACAACAACTCCACAAAATTCTATAACTGAAACAGCTCAGGAGGCTCAGCCGGCTTCTTCTACGGTCATTACTAATTCTTCTGGCAATTCATCTTCTACATCAACTTCTTCGAAATATTATGAAGACAACTATTATACTGATAAGATTAAACAATATTATCAGTATGAAAATAACCGGAATTTTGATGAACTATACAATAACTATTTGTTTTCAGCTACTCGTTATTATGATTTTAATAATCCTTCTTATGAGCAACTAAAAGGCAGATTTGAACACTTGTGGGGCATTACTTCTGATGTAAGCAATAATTTAAAATCGTTTACCATAAACAGGTATGATAATCATGCTCAGGTAAATGTCTTGTTGGATTTTAATTATTTTGGTTTAAAAACGCAAGAATATACTACAAAAAACGATATCAATGTAGTATTTAACTTCGATAATAACGGCAACATCATTGGAATATACGACACAAAATAATGTTTAAAAGATTCGAAAAACATCCTAAGCTATTTTTTATAAATATCTTCCTTTTACTCAATTTATTGTTTGTGGGATATTTATTTTTGATAAAACCAAAATTGAAAAAGAAAGACGATTTAACTGAATTAGTTACATCTGCTATGGCTAAACGCACAAAGCTAGAAACAAATGTGGTAGCATCCGAGCAGCCTGATTATAAGCCATCTGATAATTTATATTTGATTGATTCTATCTATAATAAGATGTCCCCAGCCGAGCGAGCTTCGCAAATGATAATGGTAGGAACAAGCGAAAAGTATGGAATCGGATTGCCTTATGCACAGGTAAAAGCATTAATAAAAAATAAATTAGTCGGAGGTGTCTTGTTTTTAAAAGGAAATAGTGAACATTTTAAAAGCCAGCGAATAGAGTTAGACACTTTAAGTAAAGCAGACGCTATTAAACAATGGTATGCTTGTGATTGTGAACCAACACTTTTTCATAAAAAATTTATAGATATGGATAGTGTTTTGCCGGCTAGTCAACTGCAAACTACTGAATTATTAGACTCAACAGTAGGAATTATTAATAAAAAAATAAAAGAGATGGGATTGCAAATCAATTTTGCTCCTGTGGCTGATATTGCTGTCAATCAGGAAATTATCAATCAGCGCTCTTTTGGAAATAATCCTGAAAAAGTTGAAGAATTATCCAATGAATTTATCCAAAAAAGTCGCCAAAAAGGTATTTTTTGTGCCATCAAACATTTTCCGGGTCATGGCGCCGTAACCGGCGACACACATAAAGGAACAGTATATATTGATGGTGATTTAACTGAACTTATGACGTTTAAAAATATAATTCTAAATGCTCAGCCTGCTTTTGTTATGATAGGACATATGTCAGTAGAAAACAATCCAAAATATGCTACAAATGGGAAACCTTGCTCTATTTCTAAAACCATCGTAACAAATTTATTAAAAGAAGAAATAGGCTATAAAGGGATTGCCATAACAGATGCCATGAATATGGCAGCAGTAAAAAAATACCAGAACGCTGATTGGCAAGCCGTAGTAGCCGGAAACGATATCGTATTGATGCCCATGAATGCAACAGGTTTAAACTTGCAAATACAAAAAGCTTTATTGCAAAATAATGCACTATCAAAACAATTGGAAAAATCAATTAAGAAAATTTTAGCATTGAAATTGTCCATGAAAAATTAAAAAATAATCTTTTATTCCGATATTTGTACTACTATTTGAATTTTTCTTAATCAACAAAAAACTATGTTCTGCAGTAACTGTTCTACTATTTTTGAATTAACACCTATCGATTTAGGCAAAAACAGATTTTGTAAAAACTGTGGGAATCTCCTTTATAAAAACGTCAATAATGAATTGATTTTAATTAATGGAAGCCTGCAACAAGACAATAATGAAGATGCAGAGCGTCTAAAACAAGAAGCAGCATTGAGACAACAATTAGCAACTCTTGAAAAACAAAAGGAAGATGCTAAACGATTGCAAGAACAACAATTAACATTGCAAAAACAACAAGAAATTGAAGCCGAACGCAAAAGACAGGAAGAACTTTTAAAGCAAAGGCAAATAGAAATAGAAGCCGAAAGCAAAAGACGAGCAGAAGAAGCTGAACGAAAGCGACAGGAAGAACTTTTAAAGCAAAGGCAAATAGAAATAGAAGCCGAAAACAAAAGACGAGCAGAAGAAAAGGAACGTAAAATACAGGAAGAATTATTAAAACAGCGACAAATTGAAGTTGAAAATAAAAGGCTGGCAGAAGAAGCCGAAGCAAAAAAAAGTGAAGAATTAGCTAAAATAAAACAAAAAGAAATCGATGATGAAAATGAAGAAATACGATTAGCCTTATTAAAACAAGAAGAAGAAGAGTTATCAAAAAAAAATGAGCTTGAAACTCCAGCTGAAGAGGATAAAAAATTATCGAAAAGCATTTCTTCTGATAAGGAAACAAAAGAGACTAATTCTGGAAGTATAAAGTGGATGATAGGATTAGTCTTAGCCGCATTGATTGGTGCATTAACATATTTTCTAATTGATAAATTTGTTTTTTCTAAAGAAAAAAATGCGAATGTTGCATCAGCAGAAATACAAACTAATGTCGCCGATTCATTATTCAGTCCGAATAAACTAAAATCTGACATCTTAAATAAGGAAATTATAGGCTGGGGCAAAATAGATGCCAATCAAATCCAGTCTATTGTTTATAAAATCAGTTCTGTAGCCGATACAAATTTCATTAAGGCTAATTTAGATTTGAGCGACCGGCAAACAACAGCAAAAGTTGCTTTGAATATGAAATATATGGGAGGCGATTTCATAAATCTAACAACCGAAAATATTTCATTCATGAATATGGCACCGGCTGGAAAATGGTTTACGTTTGCTCCGCTTGCAAATTGTGCAATTACAGTTAATACGAACAATGAATCAATAAAATTTAAAAATTGCGAAAACTGTGAAGTAAAAATAATTACATCCAATTCTTCAAATGTTGAAACACTGACGGCATTAGGCGATAAATTATTTATTCAATCCGGCACCAATACGGATGTTCAAGTAGAATTTAATTACACTCCAAATAAATAACTATGAAAAATACTATATTATTACTTTTATTATCTTGTCAAGTGTTTGCTTTTGCACAACGCGGCGATTATAAACCGGATAAACCAACTCCATCAATATCTAATGGTAAAGGAACGACTAAACCAAAACAAACTGTGAAGCCCAAGCCTGCGGTAACAACCACAGACAAGAATACAGTAACATTAACCATTTTGCCATCTATGGCACCATGCCCCGGCAATCCGACACAACAGTGTTATCAAATAAAAAAATCCGGCAGTGATGCTATAGAATTTGTTGATGATATTGAAAAATTACCCAATTATGAATTTGGCTATACCTATACGATTCAAGCAAAACAAAAAGAAAAAGAAGTATATATCGAAGGTCAGTCGCCATATAAATATGTTTGGGTAAAGACAAATTCTAAAAAAGAAGAAGTCTCAAATTATATAGACAACTCAAGTCAGAATAATACTACTTCAAATGATATAAAAACAGTAACTGAAAACGGAAAATCTGTTGGAGTTTCTAGCATTAATACAAGTTCTGAAATTGATGGCATTTGGTATCTACGGAAGATGAAAGAAGCTGAAGGCAAAAGTATAGTAACAGATGATAATGTAATGTGGATAGATATAAATACATTTAAGGATTATTTATCTGGTTTTGGAGCCTGTAATAAATTTGAAGCTACACTGCGTTCAGACTTAAATACAAAATTTACCGTATCCAAAATTACGCCTACCTATTATTCTTGCGGTAATGAAATAGTTGAAAAATTATTTTTTTCCTTATTAGAACAGACAAATAAGTTTGAACTTAAAAATGGGAATTTAATCCTATCCAATCAATGGAATTTCTTGCTTGGTTTTACAAAAGATAAAGCCAATAAAGAAGATATTCCGGTTACTTATACACCTAAAACTATCGTGAAAAATGATCAACAAACTTACGCCACTGACGAAACAATAAAAGGAAATACTGTATCAGATAGTCCCAATAAAATAAAAAACTCTGAATACAACGAAACAACTAGCACTCAAATTAATAATGAACCGGCTATTACTACTATCGTTCAGAGTACTGAATCAGAATTAAATAAAGCCATTTCTGAAAAGGACAAACAAATAGCTGACCTTCAAAAACAATTAGATGAAGCAAAAAAAGCTAAAGAAGAAGAAGCAAAAAAACAAGAGGAATTAAAGCAACAACAAGAAGCCGCTCAAAAAGCAAAAGAAGCTGCTGATAAAGCAAAATCTGAAGAACTAAAAAAGAAACAAGCTCAAGCCGCTGCAGATAAAGAAAAAGCCGATAAACTTAAAAAGTTAGAAGCAGAAAATCTTCAGAAACAAAAGGAAATTGAGGAAATGAAAAAGCAGTTGAATGATGTAAAAAAGAATAACAAGTATAGTATTAGTGAAGCTAAAAATAAAAACACTGATAGTAAGGAAGTTCAAGATAATATAGTAAATAAAGAAAATCAAATTATAAATAAATATACTAAACTTGAAAATACTAATATAGAAAACATTGACGATTTTTCTGACATAAATAAAGAAAATAGTGTTTTTTATATGTATGAAAATAGATATTTACAATTAGATTTGTCTGAAGGAATATATAAGAATACTTTTTTTGAAATAGATAAAGAAGAATCAAAACTCCAATTTATTAAAAATAAGTTACCAAAGTTTTATATAAAATCAATGACAAATTTATTAAATGAAGAATATATATATTTAATAAAATGTAATTTTAAA
>CAYVGM010000012.1:6955-22535 GCA_964451125.1 uncultured Chitinophagales bacterium | reverse complement strand
ACACCGGCTCTAGAGATGAATCTAAATTAGTAGATCACTTAGTAGATCAGCCCAAGAAATTTGATTTGACATTTGAGTCCGTGTGTAATTGGGCTGCAGATAATAGAAAAGCTGTTCTCAAAATTGTAGAAAAATATTTTGGAAGAACTGAAGTAATCTTAGACAAGAATCATAATCATTTTGAACTTATTGATGATTTTGTAGTAATTAGAAAAGGTGCTGCTAAATTATTACCCGGTGAAATCACTGTCATTCCCTCAAACATGGTGGGAGACGTAGTACTGGTAAAAGGAAAGAACAAAATACAGTCCGTGTATTATTCTATCTGTCATGGTACAGGTAGAACGATGTCTCGGGCAGAAGCAAAATTGGTTTCAGATAATTTCGACTATAATAAACTTCGTACACAAATTTATATTCCTGAAATGATTAAAAATGAATCCATAAAAACAGATGCACCATTTTGTTATCGTGATTTAGATACTTGCTTATTATTAATAGCTGATTTGGTTGACGTGATTCAACGATTTAAGCCATTTGCTTATTTAGGACAAATCTAATAGCGTATGATTTATGGGAAAGAGGCTTTGTATTGAAGCCTCTTGTTTTTATGCAAAAAAAAATGCCCTTGAACTAACGAGTTACAAGGGCGGAGGTTTTTCCCGAAAGCATTCGGGATGTGATCCCGCTATGATGATGCGATTAGGAATTCAATATATTTTCTGCTTTTCTTCCGCTTTATTTCATTCTCTCTTTGAATAGCCTCCAGCCTGCTATTATACTTTTCCTTATGGACTATTATCCATGGAATACCTTTGGAAGTAAATCTGTTAGAACCACTATTATGTTGATTTATCCTATTTTCTAAATCATTAGTTTGTCCGATGTAATATCTGTCTAACCGCTGTGAATATAATATGTAACAGTAAAAATCCATATAAAAAAATGCCCTTGAACTAACGAGTTACAAGGGCGGAGGTTTTTCCCGAAAGCATTCGGGATGTGATCCCGCTATGATGATGCGATTAGGAATTCAATATATTTTCTGCTTTTCTTCCGCTTTATTTCATTCTCTCTTTGAATAGCCTCCAGCCTGCTATTATACTTTTCCTTATGGACTATTATCCATGGAATACCTTTGGAAGTAAATCTGTTAGAACCACTATTATGTTGATTTATCCTATTTTCTAAATCATTAGTTTGTCCGATGTAATATCTGTCTAACCGCTGTGAATATAATATGTAACAGTAAAAATCCATATAAAAAAATGCCCTTGAACTAACGAGTTACAAGGGCGGAGGTTTTGGCACCTGTGATCCCGCTGGGATTCGAACCCAGGACCCATACATTAAAAGTGTATTGCTCTACCTGCTGAGCTACGGAATCTAAATAATCTAAGTTTCTTGAGTGTATCGTTTAAAAAATTAAACTAAGCAACCTTTAACTCTTAAATTATCCAAAAAGTGTGTGCAAAGATAAGGCTTTTTTGCATTTTAACAACCTCTTTCTTTATTTTTTAAGCTATTAACGCTTATTTAAACATCACCCCTTTAACATCTATGCTAACGCCACTCTCTGCCGCCACACTCGTGTCGGCATTTACTAAGGCTACCACCTGACGTTCAGGGCTGTTTAAGGGCATCTTAAATCCTTTGTCTTTGATATCCAAATAAACCTCGGCACCGTTATTGTCTTTTATGGTAAACCAACAACCTTCCGACCTGCAGCTTTTGTCAATTTTGCCAGTTACCTGTGCCTGGTCTAAATGACCTTCAGCTTTAGTCTTGCTAATCAATTCGTCTACACTAATCGGGTTGCTTTCCGTAAATTTCTTACCTAGTGTTTTTACATCGGTCTGACAAGCCGTAAAAATGACAGACAAGAAGAAAGTTAAAATAATTAATCTCATTTGGTATGTGATTTGTAATTAAAAATCTGGATGATAAAATTACGGAAATTGTATCTTTAACCTATGGGAACGAAAAAACTTAATAAAGCAACGGATAAGAAACCAAAAAGCAAGGTAAAACAAAACTCTATTCTAAAAGAAGATAATAATCTTTCTTTGAAAGAATGGGAGCGGGATATTATCGTGAAATGTGAGAAAACGGATGAGTACATTTCTGCCGACGAGATTGAACGCACTACCTTTAGCCGCGAAAAGCACTAAACGAAAAGTATCCACATTTACTTCATTTATCAAAATGAAAAAAACCGCACATAACTGCACGGTTTAAATTAAGATTCTATTTGGTTGGTGTTTATTAACTGTTTAGCATCACCGGCATCACCAGCATCAGCATATCTTCATTTTCTGATAAATCGGTCGGTTTTATAATCCCTGCACGGTTTGGTGTAGAAAGCTCGATATTAATTTCAGGAGAATCTACCGCACTCAGCATTTCCAATAAAAAACGGGCATTAAAGCCAATTTCCATCTCATTGCCTTTATAGTCGCAAGTCAGTTTCTCGTTGGCCTCATTTGAGAAATCCAAATCTTGTGCGGAAACGGTCAGCTCTGAGCCTGCCATGCGCAATACTACCTGATGAGTGGTTTTATTGGAGAAAATAGATGTCCTTCGCAATGAAGAAAAGAAATCATCTTTGTTTACAGATAGTAAATTCGGATTTTCTTTCGGAATTACAGCATTGTAATCCGGGTATTTTGCATCTATCAATCTGCATATCAAACTGATATTATCAAAAGTGAAAAATGCATTTGATTTATTATACTGCACTTTCACTACAGTGTCATTGTTCGGCACCGAAGATTTTAACAAGTTCAGTGCTTTTTTAGGAATAATGAATGAAACATCACTACCTGTAATATCTGAACGGGTAAATTTCACCAGTTTATGTGCATCAGTAGCTACAAATGTAATTCCGTTCTCATTCAACTGAATAAATACACCTGTCATGGCCGGACGCAATTCGTCGTTGCTCACAGCAAACAAAGTTTTGTTCACCCCTTTATTTAAAATCGATGCTGCTAAGTTTACTTCTTCCACATCTTCAGTTGCCGGCTCTTTAGGAAAATCTGTACTGCTTTCACCGCTCAGTTTATATTTACCGTTATCCGTAGTCAGCTCGATGGCATTTGTAGTTTCATCAACGGCTATAGTAATAGGTTGTTCTGGCAATGCCTTTAAACTGTCTAATAATATCTTAGCCGGTATAGCCACTTTGAATTTTTCTTTGGAATCTACTTCCATAGAAACAGACATGGTTGTGTCTAAATCGGTAGCCGTAACGGTCAGGGAATTGGAATTTATATCAAATAAAAAATCTTCCAAGATGGGTAATACGGTATTCGTACTGATTACACCACTTATTTTTTGCAGATTTTTCAATAACTGCCCTGCGGAAACAACAAATCTCATACTTCGTTTTTTTGCAAATTTACATAAAACGGCATAATATAATATGCAACGAAAGCCTTATCTTTCGACAATATGTGTATAAGTGTTTATAACACAAAATGATAGATTCAATTCTCCATGAAAATCGCTGTTAATACAAGATTTCTGATTAAAGATGCCTTAGCAGGAATTGGGACTTATACACAAGAACTATTTAGCCGTGTGGTGAAGCTCATGCCGGAACATCAGTTTTATTTTTATTTCGACAGAAAGTTTGATGATGCGTTTATTTACAGCAATAATATCGTGCCGAAGTTGGTATTTCCGCCTGCCCGACATGCCTTATTGTGGTATGCCTGGTTTGAACATGCCATTCCTTACCGGCTAAAACAAGATAAAATAGACTTATTTGTCTCGCCAGACGGGTATTGCTCGCTATCTGCTCATGTACCACAACTACTAACTATTCATGATCTGGCATTCGAACATTACCCTCAGTTTATCCCAAAAATAGTGGCAGACTATTACAAAAAATATACGCCACAGTTTTGCAAAAAAGCCGATAAAATAATTGTCGTTTCTGAATACACAAAAAATGATATTATCAATCAGTATAGTATCTTTTCAGACAAAATAGAGGTTATCTATAATGGCGTAGATTTTAAAGAAATCAACACCGGAAGTAAGCCTGGAATACGTATTGATTTCCCTTATTTTATTTTTATCGGCACTTTTCACCCGCGTAAAAACATACTTCGCTTACTTAAAGCATTTAATGCTTATAAACAAGGTAAAAATGACCAAATGAAGCTCTTGCTGATAGGAAGCAATGGATGGATGAATGAAGATTTACTGGATTATTTAGAAGATATGCCTGCCAGACAAGAGGTAATCTGGATAAAAAACTGCCAACGAGAGGAAATCTATCAATATTTAAGTTGCGCTACGGCTATGATTTACCCCAGTTTGTTTGAAGGTTTCGGTATTCCGATTATTGAGGCTATGCATTGTGGCATTCCTGTGGCTTGTTCCAATACTTCTTGCCTGCCCGAAATTGCAGGAGACGCCGCTATTTATTTTAATCCGGAAAATGAAGATGAGATAAAAGATTCGATGCAGTTACTGTCAGAAAACATGGAATTGCGTAAGCAGCTGGGCGATAAAGGCAAACAGAGAGCGGGTAGTTTTAGCTGGGATATTGCCGCTCAAAAAATGACTGACAGCATTCGTTCTTTACTACTGCGCTAAAAGTTGTATCTTTCCGGTGATGTTTATTGAAAAAGGTAAAAGGCAATTTGCTGTTTTAATTGATCCGGATAAATTGAAAATTCAGGATGTAGCGGTATTTATTAAGTCCACTTCAAAATATGTCGAGTTTTATTTACTCGGAGGAAGTTTGTTATTGATTAATAATATAGATGAACTTATTCTCGAAATAAAAAAACATACAAAAAAAAAGATTGTTTTATTTCCGGGAAATTCAATGCAAATCACTGCAAAAGCAGATGGCATGCTGTTGTTGAGTTTAGTATCGGGCAGAAATCCTGATTTTTTAATTGGGCAACATGTGCATGCAGCTCCATTGCTGAAACAAGCTAAATTGCCAATCATTCCCACAGCCTACATCCTTATTGATAGCGGCAAGGCAACTGCAGTAGCCTATATTTCCAACACACAACCCATTCCATCTGACAAGCCCGAACTGGCAGCTTGTACGGCACTGGCAGGTGAACAATTAGGAATGCAATGTGTTTATTTAGAAGCAGGAAGTGGTGCTCAAAATCCGGTATCGGCAGAAATGATAAAAACGGTAAGAAAATGGGTACATGTGCCCCTGATTGTTGGCGGAGGCATTCGCTCTATGAAAGAGGCGGAGGTCGCTTACAAAGCAGGTGCAGATGTAGTTGTAGTGGGCACCGCTTTGGAAATAAATCTTGATTTTTTTAATCCAAAATCGGAATAAACTAATTGGGATGCTTCGACAAGCCATGATATTTGCAGCAGGATTTGGTACCCGGTTACAACCACTTACCAATACTATTCCCAAAGCATTAGTGCCGGTGGGTGGTAAGCCCATGTTGCAGCATACCATAGAACAACTCAAAGCACAAGGTATTACATCCGTTATTATCAATATTCATTATTTAGGAGAAAAGATTTTAGCCATTTTAGAGCAACACAAAAATTTCGGAATAGATATACAAATTTCAGATGAACGAGAGCGCATTTTAGAAACAGGAGGAGGTCTACTGAAAGCTAAAGAATTTATAAATGAAGATAATTTTTTGGTCTGTAATGCTGATGTTTTTACCAACATCAATATACAACAGTTTGCCGAATATCATTTTAAGCATAAAGCTGTTGCAACTTTAGCCGTGCGAGTAAGAAAATCATCACGAGTGTTGCTATTTGATGCTACTATGCAATTATGTGGCTGGCGCAATTTTAAAAATGAAGAAATCAAATTCCCGAAAATTATGGGTGACAGCCTCGCGCATTATTACGACGAAAGTAATCCCGTATTTAACGATGAAAAATACACTATTATAAAACAAACGCATCCTTTCGCTTTCAGCGGCTACCAGATTTTAACTAAAAAAATTTTCAACCACAAGACCAGAGAAGGCATTTTTTCGATGACAGACTGGTATTTGGATATTTGTGCAGCACAAAAAATTATAGGTTATGATCACAGTCATGATATATGGATAGATATTGGTTCTCCCGAGCAATTGGAAAGGGCGAATGAGATTGTTAGAATCGTATAGCTTAATTCAGTTCTAAAGGACATTTTTTTCTGCAACATTTTTTCACAAAACATCATCTGTATTTTGGTTAATTTTGAGCCAAAGAAATAGTTATGATTTTCATTTCAGACAAAGCTAAAGAACGGGTACTTAAAATAATGCAGGATGATAATCTGGGTGAAAATGCATTTGTTCGCGTGGCGGTCAACAGTGGCGGCTGCTCGGGTTTAACCTACGATTTAAAATTTGACACCGAAATCAAAGCAGGCGATGAGGTATTTGAAGATAAAAATATCAAGCTGGTCGTTAGTGCCAAAAGTCTGTTATATCTCTTAGGCACTACATTGGATTTCTCGGATGGACTAAATGGTAAAGGATTCTATTTCGATAATCCGAATGCGGCTCGCACTTGCAGTTGCGGAGAAAGTTTTAGCTTGTAACTTAGTCTTATTTTTTCACCAGTACTACCCTGATATTGCTTTCAGAACATTCAGTATACATACTGCCGTCTAAAATAATTTTACGCATATAGTTACTCTGGTACATATTCAACTTAAATTGTCCGAAACACCAACTCATGCCTTTTGGTAAAACATCATAGTACACGATTTCTGTTTGGTTCATGCGTAATACGTATGTATTAATATCCAGACTGCCTTTTACCATATATTTGGCATTATAGATATCTGTCTGGTATCTGTATGAAACATACATTTCGCCTACAAAATCACCGTTGTCATTATCTGAGTTAATGTATAAAGTGATGGGCAGCCCGTCACGGTTATCAGCATCCAGCTCGTTCGAAATGATATAGCCTTTCCAAGTACCCAATAAAAACGGATTGACACCAAACGAGTGCAATAAACTAAAAGTGAATAATATGATGAAGGTTATTTTCTTCATTTTTATAACTAATCAGCATAAACTATGCCATTGCCTTGCGCAACAACACGTTCATGTCTGTTTTTTCACGCACGATGCTTTCCAATTTATCAATGGCAACTCGTTCCTGCGTCATCGTATCCCGTTCGCGGATGGTAACAGTATTATCTTCTAATGTTTGATGGTCAACCGTTATACAGTAAGGCGTACCAATGGCATCCATACGGCGGTAGCGTTTGCCTATGCTGTCTTTTTCTTCGTAAAAAGTGCGTCCTACAAAACGAAGTGTATCCATGATTTCACGGGCTTTTTCAGGCAATCCGTCTTTTTTAACCAAAGGCAACACTGCCACTTTTATAGGAGATAATGTCGGTGGAATATTCAGTACAACACGTGTTTCGCCATTTTCCAGTTTTTCTTCTTTCAAACCATCACTCAGTACTCGCAAAAACATGCGGTCTAAACCGATGGATGTTTCGATGACATAAGGCACATAATTTTGATTGAGTTCCGAATCAAAATACTGCATTTTCTTGCCTGAGTATTCCTGATGTCTGCCCAAATCATAATCTGTACGAGAGTGTATGCCTTCTAATTCTTTGAAGCCGATTGGGAATTTAAACTGGATATCTTCTGCTGCATCGGCATAGTGTGCTAATTTTTCATGAACATGATAGCGTAGGTTTTCATTCGAAGTACCCAGTGCCAAATGCCATTTCATACGGGCTTTTTTCCAATAGTCAAACCAATCTTTTTGTGTGCCGGGTTTGATGAAAAACTGCATTTCCATTTGCTCAAATTCGCGCATACGGAAGATAAACTGGCGTGCTACAATTTCATTTCTAAATGCTTTTCCTATCTGGGCAATACCAAACGGGATTTTCAAACGTGCTGATTTTTGTACGTTAAGGAAGTTGACAAATATTCCTTGTGCTGTTTCCGGCCTAAGATAAATCGTGTTAGCATCATCAGCAACAGAGCCTAATTTGGTATCGAACATCAAATTAAACTGACGCACATCGGTCCAGTTTTTAGAACCGGATACTTCGCATACGATCTCGTATTCTTCGATTAATGCCTTATACCGGGCGAAATCTGCTGCTTCCGCCGCCTTGATATATTCTGCTTCCAGAGTTATAGCTTTGGCATAATCGCGTGAGGCTTTTGCTTTTTCTTCAACAGATGCATCCGATAAATTCTTTTTGGTTAATTCTTTTTCGCCTTTCTCCCGCAGTTTTTCTATTTTTTCTTCTAATAAAACATCTGCCCTGTAGCGTTTTTTTGAATCTTTATTATCAATTAACGGGTCAGAAAAAGAATCGACATGTCCGCTGGCTTTCCATGTAGTAGGATGCATAAAAATGGCGGCATCAATTCCCACAATATTTTCATGCATTTGCACCATGCTCTTCCACCAGTATTCTTTGATGTGATTTTTCAGTTCAGCCCCAAAAGGACCGTAGTCATATACGGCACCAAGGTTATCATAAATTTCACTCGACGGAAAAATAAATCCATATTCTTTACAATGCGCTATTATTTTGGGCAAATCTACCTGACTCATGTCGCAAAGATAAGTAAAAATGGCAATTTGAAAATGCTATATCTGTTGTGTTTAATAGTCGAAAAGTTAACCATTAAGAAGTTAAGAGGCATTAAGAACTTGGCTTAATATTCTTAATGCCTCATAGTTCAAGAAATAAAAACCATTAAGAAGTTAATTGGCATTATGAATTTGTTGCTTATAACAACGTTTCTTCCACGTGCGGGTAATGATTCGGATAGTCTGTAGTGAAATGCAACCCTCTACTCTCTTTTCTGAGTAAGGCACTTCTGGTGATTAAGTAACCTATAGTAATCATGTTACGAAGCTCTAGTAGTTGCGGAGATATCGTAGTGGTTTCATACAGCTCTTCCGTTTCTTTAAACAATAAATAGAGACGTTCCTGAGCGCGTTTTAAACGCACGTTATTACGCACGATACCCACATAATTGCTCATAATATCTTTAAGTTCTCGAATGCTCTGTGTGATAATGACCATCTCTTTCGGGTCACTAGTTCCGGCAGCGTTCCATTCAGGAATTGCTTCTGTCGGATAGGATATAGCATCAATCTTCTCAGCGACATCCTCAAATATGCGATGTGCATATACTACAGCTTCCAGCAAAGAATTACTGGCCAAGCGGTTGGCTCCATGCAATCCGGTATGACTGCATTCTCCACAAGCATATAGATTATTTATAGATGTTCTGCCATATTCATCCACATCTATACCGCCACAAGCATAATGTGCTGCAGGTACAACAGGTATCATGTCTTTGAATACATCAATACCGATAGATTTACATTTATCGTAAATATTCGGAAAATGGTGTAAGAAATTATCCTTGTTCATGTGACGGCAGTCGAGATACATACAATCCTCACCACTTTTTTTCATTTCATTATCTATGGCGCGGGCAACAATGTCGCGTGGAGCAAGCGATAAACGGTCGTCATAATATTGCATAAATTCTTCTCCGTTCTTGCGCTTCAAAATCCCTCCGTCACCGCGCACGGCTTCAGTAATTAAGAAATTGGGACTTACATTGGGTTCAAATAATGCAGTAGGATGAAATTGTACAAATTCCATATTATTTACTCTGCCTTTGGCTCGGTAAACCATTGAAACCCCATCGCCGGTAGCTATTGTAGGATTAGTAGTAGCTCTGTAAACCTGTCCAAAACCACCTGTAGCCAATAGCGTAATTTTACTTTCTATTTTCTCAATTTGGTTGGTGAAACGGTTAAGTACATATACACCATAACATCTTATATTAGGCGTTACACGAGTAATGATACTTCCCAAATGATGTTGGGTAAGTAAGTCTATGACAAAATGATGCTGTGAGATTTCTACATTTTTTTGCTGATGTATCTTTTCCAATAATGCACGTTCAATTTCTTTTCCGGTTACATCTTTGTAATGCAGTACCCGAAATTCGGAGTGACCGCCTTCTCTGCCCAATTTATAATCTCCATCCTCATCTTTATCAAAATTTGTTCCCCATGCTATAAGTTCATTTACCCGTTCTCTGCCTTCGCGTACCACTAACTCTACCACCTCTTTGTCGCAAAGTCCGTCACCGGCAATTAGGGTATCTGCTATGTGTTTTTCAAAATTATCTTTCAAGAAATCCGTTACAACAGCTATGCCGCCTTGTGCATATTTCGTGTTGCATTCATCTTCATTCGCTTTGGTAAGTATAAGAATCCTTTTATCAGGGAATCGTTGTGCAGTTTTAAGTGCGAAGCTCAGACCTGCTATACCCGAACCAATAACCAAAATATCTCTCATACTGTAAAATTAAGTAAAATTGACGATGCAATCAATTGTGATTGTAATTTCTGATCTAAGAAGATAATGATTGACATAAAAACTAAGAGAAAGAGGGCTGTTGAATTTATTTTTTAGCATTTATTAACGAATAAAACCCCATGTGACTGTAACAATTTCCTTTAAATTGCGTTATCTGTTCTATGAAAAATTTTGGCAAATATTTTATTCTCATTTTGTTTCTGATTATAGTATTCAGAGAAATGCTGTTTAAATTATTTGTACATTATGAATTTAAATCATACAGGAAATTAACGACTGTACCTGCTTCAATTTTAGATAAAGATAAAAAAGTAAATAGTAATAATATTGGAGTTGACATTATAGTAAAAGATTGTCTAAAACAGACAGCTCATGATTTAAATTTTACCTTTTCAACTTGTTCATCAAATGCATATGAATTAAGAAATACGCATAAGGCAAACTGTATAGGCTATGCACAATATTTTACATATTTATTTAATAAAAACGATAGTCCAATATGGCAGGCAAAACCAGCAATTGGAGAGATTAAGATGTGCAAAATCAATATGAATAAATTAATTAAACATCCTTTCTTTAAAGAACATGATTATGTGATTATTTCGAATATAAAATCCGATGAAAAAATTGCAATTGATCCGGTAGTTTACGACTATTTTCTTATCAAAAGTATAAACTTCTAAAACTATTACTATGAATAAAATCAGTAGTTTCATTATTGCTTGTTTACTGTTTTTTACAGCAAGTGCACAAACCAAATCTGTTCAGTTTTCAGCCGCACTCGAAAACAAGTATGCAATCAGCTCTGACAGTGCAGATGTATATTTATACCTGAAAGTAAACGGCAATGAATTAAAGTCAGATAAAAAACGAGCTCCTTTAAATCTCTCCATAGTCTTGGACAGAAGTGGCTCTATGCATGGTGAAAAATTAGAATACGCAAAAAAGGCTGCTGCATTTGTCGTAGAGCAATTAAATGCTGATGATATCGTTTCTATAGTGGATTATGATTCTGATGTAGAAGTAGTAAGTGCATCTGATTTTGTAAAAAACAAACAAGTGCTTACTGAAAAAATTAATAAGATTTTAGACCGGGGTTCTACAAATCTGAGTGGGGGGCTTTTGGAAGGATATAAGCAAGTGTTGTCTACTAAAAAAGAAGGATTTGTCAATCGCGTTTTATTGCTGTCAGACGGATTGGCCAATGTGGGAATTACCGATACGGCAAAACTCAAAGATTTAGTACAGCAGAAATTTAAAGAAACAAGTATTAGTGTTTCTACATTCGGATTGGGCGAGGGTTTTAATGAAGACTTGATGACAGCTATGGCAGAAAATGGTGGTGGTAATTATTATTATATTGACAGTCCGGATAAAATTCCGGGAATTTTTGCCAAAGAGCTGGATGGCCTATTGTCTGTTGTAGCGCAACAAGCAAAAATCTCAGTCAGTTACGCGTCTGAATTTTTAATTCCGGAGAAGACTTATGGCTACAATCATAAAATGGAGAACATGCAACTGCTCATTTCTCTTAATGATGTATATTCTAAAGAAGAAAAAAATATTCTGGTCAAATTCAAAATTAAAAAACCGTTTGTGCAAGATTTAGTTTTCACTTCTACATTGAATTATATCGATGCGCAGTCATATAACACGGAAAATATAGTTGTGGTAAACACCCTGTATCTCACCAGAGATACCATTTTGATAAAACAAAATTTAGATAGTACGGTAAGTGAAATGGTGGTTATGTTTGAAGCTACAGAAATGATGGATGATATTATGCGCGATATTGATCAGGGTAATTACACGATAGCTGCTTCAAAAATGGAGAAAGTTTCCGGTTATGTAAACGCCAATCAAAGCAAGGATAAAACCGGAAAAATTAATAAGGTAAAAACCAATGTCGATAAATATAAGGAAGACATCAAAGATATTGATAAAAAGAATGTTTACGAGAAGTCTAAAATTCAGAAATCGACGAAATCTAATAATTACAATATCAAGAAAAGCAAGTAATTTTTCATTCAGACTGATTAAAATCAAAATTTTCTATTGAAGAATATTGAGTGACATAATTATCTTATATTTATTGATGCACAAAAAAATAGTATTTACTCTACTCACTTGTACGTCCATAAGTTTGGGCATAGCACAAGAATACAAAGGAGCCATCGGCTTGCGTTTTGGTTATGGCTGGGGCCTGAGCGGGAAATATTTTTTCAACAGCAATGGCTATGGCAAAAGTTCAGGTCATGCTATCGAAGGATTGTTGCGATACGGCTATCATGGTGTAGTATTTACAAAACCGGGAGTTAATATTTCGGCACTCTACGAAAAACACTGGATGCTTGGAAGGGATGAACGTTGGAGTTTTTTATTGGGTGGTGGTCTTTCCATAGGTTACGGAAACAAAAGCACGACGAATATTTTTGCATTTGGTATCGACCCTATATTGGGTGTGGATGTTTTACTGCGCAAGTTTCCTGTTAATTTCACCTTCGATTATAAGCCTACTATTTATTTCGATAAATACTTAAAAAATCCGACTATAAAGACGAAACCTTCCGTATCCTATTACGAAATTGCTCTTTCTGTGCGATATGCATTTACCGGAAAATCATACCGGCGACGGTAAAAATAAAGTAAGATAAAAGGTACATGCCGGCAGAGAAAACAGCAACCCGTCAAATCGGTCTAAAAATCCGCCATGTCCCGGCAAAGCTGAGCCTGAATCTTTGATTTGCAAACTGCGTTTTATCATACTTTCTGCCAAATCTCCATAAGTGGAAGTAATAGTAGTAATTATGGCCAAGGCAATATAGGTTGTAAGACTAACCGGTTGGTGCGTCCATTTTGGAAATAACAGAAACACGAGATAGGCGAACAAAACAGAACCTGCCATTCCACCAAAAAATCCTTCCCATGTTTTCTTAGGCGAAATGCGTTCAAATAATTTGTGCTTTCCAAAAAATCTTCCGGCTAAATAAGCAAATGAATCATTAGACCAGGCAAAAATCATAATGGCTAAAAGATAATGCCAGTTGTATCCACCATCGTGGAAGGCAAGCAGACTGGAAGATGACAAAGGTATAGCCAGATAATAAATCGGCATGGAATTTAAAACAACATTATAAAATGGGCGTTCGCTTTTGGTGTACATTTCTATCACCAGCCAGGTAAGCGGGAAGCCACACACGAATGACATATACATCAGGGGTAGTCTTTTTGCAGCCACTAAATAAACGATAACAAATGTGATTACTCCGAAAATTAAGTTGATATACTTATACAGCGTTTTCCATCTCGTAGTAGAAACTAATAAGCCGTCAATGATCGTTTGATATTCACTGATACACAAAACCACAATTAATCCGAATAAGATACCGAACGAATACTGATTCCAAATAACAGAACCAATCATCACAATTAAAAAAACAATGCCTGTTGCAATTCTGGTACCTATATCATTCATAAAAAATCAGATTAAATTTATTGAAAAATCAGACAAAGGTACTTCTTTTCTGTTTAGATAAATAAATCATGCCAAAAAATAAAGCAATAAACAAAGGTGTAAAGATGAACAATTCCCGATAAGTAGGAAAATCAGGATTGTCCATATTTACTGTGTAAAGCCCTTTATTACTCAAATAAATGGCAACGACTTGTGCTCCATTATTGATTAAATGAGCGAATATACTTGCCCATAAACTGCCACTGTAGTAAAATATATAACCCAGTAAGATGCCCAAAAATATACGAGGCAAAAATCCTGAAAATTCTAAGTGTATCAAGCTAAATGCAATGGATGAAAGAAAGATAGCGAGATGAATATTCATTTTTTCTGAAAAAAAGCGCTGCATCGTTCCTCTGAAAAACCATTCTTCACAAATGGCAGGTAATACGGCCACAGTAATTAAATTTAAAATTAGAGTAGAAATGGAAGTGCCGGCTGTGAGTGCCAATACAATTTCTTTGTAATCTCCTTGCATACCCTGAAACCAGTTGCTGATGCCCAATGCCTTATTCATAAAAAAGGATAAGTTAATTAACGGATAAAACGAAATAATCAATAATGGAATTAAGGCAATAAAAACAAGATTAAATGACTTGTCTGCTCTGTTATACTGTATCCAGTTTTTTTGTTTTTGTTTGGAAAAGATGATGGCAGGCATTAAGAAACTAAGCACAGTTGCAAGCATCTGAGCATATCTGAAGGCATTCAAATCTTTATATTTCTTCATTAGCGTTGACATGTCTGCAACATCCAATCCATATGAGAGATATAATAACCCACCACTGAGTAATTGCCCTGCAATAAAACAAGCAACAAAAATGCCCATCAATATCAAAAACTGAGTAAATCCGTCTTTTTGGTTAATGCCATATAAATGTTTGTTTTGACCCGACTGTAAGTCATCTAAAATAGTTTCGCTCATTATGTATCTTTGTGTAAAAGTAACGGAGTTTTTTTGAATTGCAGCCTTAAAATTCTCTTGTTCTTTATGATTAAATTAAAATAAGATCGTAACTATAGGTAACATACAACTTGGAGATTTTCCTTTTCTGCTCGCACCCATGGAAGATGTGAGCGATCCTCCATTTCGTTATGTATGCAAGCAATATGGTGCCGATTTAATGTTCACGGAATTTATATCTTCCGAAGGTTTAATCCGCCATGCAAAAAAGAGTATCCAGAAGCTTGATATTTTCGATTATGAAAAGCCGATTGGCATACAAATGTTTGGTGGCGAAGAAGATGCCATGGTAGAAAGTGCACGCATTATTGAACAAGCAAAGCCTGATTTAATTGATATCAACTATGGATGCCCTGTCAATAAAGTGGTATGTAAAATGGCAGGTGCGGGCATTTTGCAAGACATACCCAAAATGGTGCGTCTGACTGCACAAGTAGTTAAAGCAACGAATTTACCGGTTACGGTAAAAACACGCTTAGGCTGGGATGAACAATCTAAAAATATAGTAGAAGTAGCTGAGCGATTGCAAGATATCGGCATACAGGCATTGAGCATACACGGCAGAACACGAAAACAAATGTATAAAGGCGAAGCTGATTGGACACTTATAAGCGAAGTAAAAAATAATCCGCGAATATGCATCCCCATTTTCGGGAATGGCGATATTGATTCTCCGCATAAAGCTATGGAATATAAAAACCGCTACGGTGTGGATGGCATTATGATAGGCAGAGCGGCGATAGGTGCACCTTGG